>JBBSVB010000026.1:0-13450 GCA_038233875.1 Actinomycetales bacterium
ACGTGCTGATTCTGGACGGCGAGGCTCAGCCGTTCGGTGGGCTCGGCTTGTGTCGGCAGTTGAAGAACGAGCTTTTCGAGTGCCCGCCAGTCTTGGTGTTGACCGGGCGCCCCAACGACGGCTGGCTCGCCGCCTGGAGTCAGGCAGATGGAGCGGTCCCGCACCCACTTGACCCCGCAGCATTGGCGGCGACGGTCGCTCGGCTCGCCGTCCGGTGAGTGAAACTGTATCTTCGCAAACGTCCCCACCCGGCACCATTGAGCCGGTATTCGCCTGGCCTGCGCTCATCGCTGACCTGCTCGCAGGTCATGACCTGTCGGCCACCCAGACGGCGTGGGCGATGGATGAAGCGATGTCCGGTCGAGCAACGCCAGCAGTGTTGGCAGGTTTTCTCATTGCCCTGCGCAGCAAGGGCGAAACGGTCGGCGAGATGGTCGCCCTCGCGGATCGGATGCTCATCCATGCTGTGCCCTTCGAGCGGGCCGACAACGTGCGGGCCCTCGACATCGTGGGCACGGGGGGCGACGCTGCTCACACGGTGAATATCTCCACCATGGCGGCCATCGTGGCGGCTGGAACAGGCGTTACCGTTGTGAAACACGGGAATCGCGCGGCCTCGTCCTCGTCCGGCTCTGCGGACGTTCTGGAGGCCATCGGGGTACGCCTGGATCTCGGTCCACAACGGGTTGCTGAGGTTGCGCACGAATGCGGCATCACCTTCTGCTTCGCTCAGGCTTTTCACCCTTCGATGCGACACGCCGGCCCAACTCGACGCGAACTTGGGGTTCCTACGGCGTTCAACTTCCTTGGCCCGTTGACCAACCCGGCCCAGCCCACGTACTCAGCAGTGGGGGTTGGGGCAGCTCATATGGCCCCGCTCATGGCTGGCGTCTTTGCCTCTCGTGGTAAGCAGGCGATTGTCTTCAGTGGTGACGACGGACTCGATGAAGTGTCGCCAGCGACGACGACCACAGCGTGGTGGGTGACGCGCGGCGAGGTGACTCCCTTCGTGCTCGACCCCCGTCGTGTCGGCTTCGAGCTCGGGTCGGTCACGGCGTTGCGAGGCGGCGACGCTGCCTTCAACGCTTCTGTGCTCCACGAAGTATGCCGAGGGGAACGCGGCGCGGCTCTCGACGCCGTGCTTCTCAACGCCGGTATCGCGCTGGCACTGGTGGCCGGTGGCCCCGACGGCGTGGCCCCAACCGATGAGGACGAACTACACGCCAATTGGGCACGCGGGATCGAACTGGCGCGCGCGTCTATCGAGCAGGGGCAGGCCACGCGCGTGGTGCAGTCGTGGATAGCTGCGACGCGGGTTTAAACGGTCACGGCAAAGGGCGACAGTCCGGAATGAATGCCCGCGTGGGCCGCACCCGCACCGCCGACAGGACACGTCCATTCACCATGCAGGTCCACCAGCCGCACCCCTGGAGTCTCGAGCCAATCGAGGATGAGCTCACTCTCCTGTGGGTGAGCGGCGAGCCCCGTGGGTCCGGGAGGAGGCACGACCTCTGCGCTGTCGCGCAGAGCGTCAATGGTCGGCAGTGGGCTCAGTCCCGGTCGGCTAGCTGCTGCCCCCGCTAGCCGGCCGTATCGAACGCAAATGAGGTCCCAGCCACCGTTGTCCCGTCTGCGGGCCGCGATCAGTTCGGGGCTACGGCGCATCGGAGCAAGTCGCTGGGCGCGGGCCGCCGCGCGGACCAAGGCCAGCATCCGATCTCGCACCAGGGCAGCGTCCTCGAAGCGCTCATGAGCGGTCAGATCGTCGAGGCGACGCCGAAAATCGCTCAGCACCTCGCTGGAATTGCCGATGAGCGCCTCCCGTGCGCGGCTGGCTACGAGTGCGTAATCGCCGACGCTTTGTCGCCCCGCGCACGGGGCACCGCAGCGGCCCAACTCTTCGAGAATGCATGCGTTAGCTGTCCCTTTAGTGCTCAGGCGAGTCGTGCATTGACGAATGGGCACGACGTCGTGGACGGCTGCGATAGCGGCGGCGGCCCCCACCCGCCGGTTGAAAGGTCCTACGTAATCTGCCCCGTCGTCGCGCATCGTCGTCACGATCGACAGGCGGGGGAAGGCCTCGACGGTCAGTTTGACCCAGACCACCTTCTCGGGGTTGCGCGAGCGGCGGTTATAGGCAGGCTTATGCGTCGCGATCAGTCGGAGCTCGCGCACTTGAGCCTCCAAACGTGTTGCGCAGACGATGGGGGTGATGGACTCAGCCAGTGCGACCATTTCGCTCATCCGGCGGCGAGTCTCCGACGACGTGAAGTATGTGCGGGTTCGGCGCCGTATGTCGACGGACGTGCCCACATACAGAGGGCGGCCGCTGTGGTCTTTGAAGATATAGACCCCGGGTGCCGACGGCATCGCGTCGGCCAAGAATCGCTTGCGCCGAGTGGCAGGAGCGACCCGACTGGAGTAACTCATCAGCTCTTCGAGGGTCTGAACCCCGAGATTCCCGACGCGGGCGATCAATGCGTGCAGCACATCGACAGTTGCCTGTGCGTCGTGCAGGGCCCGATGGTCAGGGGTCGTGCGTGCACCGAACAACGCCGCCAGGCTCGAGAGTTTGTGGTTCGGTGCTTCGTCGCGGCCCACCAATTGACGAGCTAGATGAACGGTGTCGAGCACCCCGAACCCCGGCCAGGCGTGCCCGGTGTTGGCGGCTGCGGCCTTAAGGAAAGACACGTCGAATCGCGCGTTGTGAGCCACCAGGATGCTGCCTTGCGCGAACTCTAGGAAGGCCGGCAGGGCGGTCTCAATCCGTGGGGCGTCAGCAACCATGCGGTTGGTGATACCGGTGAGCACTGTGATGAACGCAGGGATCGCGACGCTCGGGCGCACCAAGGTCGCGAACTCGCCCAGAACGACGCCGCCGCGCACCTTCATGGCGCCGATCTCCGTGATCGCAGAATCGGTGGCCGATCCTCCTGTGGTCTCTAGGTCGACCACCACGAAGGTCACATCCGACAAAGAAGTGCCGAGATCGTCGAAGGTGGGCTGAAGCATGCGGCACACGCTAGGTCTGTGCACCGACAGACCTGGGAGCGAGGAGGGTGTGTCAGTGCACAGTTCTAACGTCGCTTTCACCCAGACGGAGGTGAAGAACGATGACGATCATCGATTGCAACACATGCCCGGTGCGAGGTCAGCGGTGCTCAACGTGCTTTGTGCCCGTGGTGGCCGGTGCCTGGCTCAGCGACGACATCGCCGAGAGCACAGGGGTCAGCGCTGCTGACGGCAAGAGATCGCTGTCCCTAACCGACGCGGAGTGGGACGCCGTGGACGTATTCATCGGCGCAGGCATGGTTAACGCGCTCGACGTGTTGGACCTTGTCAGCCACCCTGAGGCGGCACCAGCGCCGGGATGGCTCCAAGTGGGTTAGGGGCTCCCGAGGGTTGAGGTCCACCTGACGAGGGCTCCAGGTGAATTAGGCAGGTCCATCCTGGGGCTCGCGCGGCGTTGTTGCTGTGGGCGCGGATGCGGTGGTCGCCGTTGAGATTGGTGCCGTTGAGATTGGTGCAGTTGTCGCCCCAGCGCGAGCGGCGTCAGCGGCATCCTCTTGTGCACGCTCGGCGTAGGCCGACCCGGATCGCAAGGTCACCTCGGGCAGGCGCAACATCACCAGGAAACACAGCGCCATGACGCAGGCGCTCGCGATGAAGACCATGTCCATGGGCTCGGAGAAGCCGATCAAGAAGGGCCGGGCGAGCGCGGGGTCCAAGGTGGTCAGCGAGGATGAGTCCTGCAGCACACCCCCGAAAGCAACACCCGGATCGGTGCCAGCCGCTGCTGCTTGTTGGAACTGCGCGGCGAACTCGCCATTGGCCGGGTCCTGCAACGCAGTCTGAAAAGCCGGGGTAGGAGCCAAAGTCTGGATTGACTCACCGATACGGACAGGTGCTTGGGCGAAGAGCAACGACAAGAACACGGCCGTCCCCAAGGTTCCACCCATCTGACGGGTGAAGGTGGCGGATGCGGTGGCGACACCGATCATGCGAGGTGGGACGGCATTCTGCACGGCTAGGGTCAGGGGCTGCATATTCAACTCGAGGCCAGCGCCGAAGAACGCCACGATGGTCATCGTGAGAGGCAACGTCGTGTCTGCGCCGACGAAGGACATCGCAAACATCGCGCACGCCAAGGTGGCCGATCCGATGATCGGGAAGATCCGGTAACGGCCCGACCGCGAGATCAATTGCCCTGTCAGGATCGAGCCGGACATGATACCGAGCGTCATCGGCACCAACATCAGCCCAGCCTGAGTAGGAGTGGCCCCCTTCACGATCTGCAGGTAGAGCGGCAGTGTGGCCAGGCCGCCGAACATTGCCATGCCCAACATCACCGATGCGATCGAGGACACGCGCACCGTGCGGTTACTGAACAGGCTCAGGGGCAGCAAGGCCTCAGCGCCCATACGTCGCTCGATCAGGACAAAGGCGGTAATCGAGCCGATACCGATGGCGTAGCAGGCGAGCGACTCTGGGGGAGAACCAGCCCCAGGTGCGCCCCTGCTCGGCCACGATCAACAGTGGCACCAGCCCGAGCGCCAGACTGGCCGCGCCCCACCAGTCGAGCCGGTGGTTCAACCGGGTGTGCTTCATCTTCAGTGTCCGTTGCACCACCACGAAGGCCAGGATGCCGATCGGCACATTAACCAGGAACACCCATCGCCACCCGGTAATGCTCAGGATGCTGTCGGCCCCGGCGAAGAATCCCCCGATGACCGGCCCCAGCACGCTCGAGGTGCCGAAGACGGCCAAGAAGTAGCCTTGATATTTGGCGCGCTCCCGCGGCGGCACGATGTCGCCAAGGATGGCTAGAGCCAGCGAGAACAACCCACCAGCGCCTAGCCCCTGTACGGCACGGAAGGCCGCAAGCTGAGTCATATCTTGTGCGAAGGCGCACAGTGCCGAGCCACCCACAAAGATGGTGATGGCGACGGAGAAGAAGAGGCGTCGTCCATAGATATCGGACAACTTGCCGTAGAGCGGCGTCGAAATGGTCGCAGTGATCAAGTAGGCAGTAGTGGCCCAGGCTTGGTGATCGAGGCCTTTGAGGTCGTCGGCGATCGTGCGGATCGACGTCGAGACGACCGTCTGGTCGAGGGCCGCGAGGAACATCCCCATCATCAAGCCGGCCAAGATAGTGGTGATCTGTCGGTGGGTGAGCGCTACGGCTGGCTCGGCGGCAGGAGTGGGGGCAGTCATTGATTGGCCCTTTCGTTATGGGCGAGGTGGCGAGCGTGTACGCCGGCGGAGAAGGTGCGAAGGAAGATGGTGAAGGCCGCCACGTCGTCGGGGGACCAGTCAGAAAGCAGGTCGTCGAACACCTCGGCCCGCGCCATCCGGGCCGCTTCGACGAGGTGTGCAGAGCGAGTCGTACGCTTCACCCGTGCCGTCCTCACCCTCGCGCCATCCCGCAGGAGGACAGCTGTCCCGGCGTGGTCTGCTGCGCTGGGGCACGGCAACAGTTGTGGTTGGTCTGTCAGCACCGTCTCTGAGCGGGTGTGCCGCCCCGCCCAAAGTAGTGATCACCGGCGGTGTCGCCCCGGAGCGCGCATCGGCATATCGGAGCCTGGCGTTGACCGCCATCCCCGTTGTGGAAGACCTGTGGGGCATTGACACTGTGCCGTTGCCGGTGCACTTAGACCTACCCGCGACCATTGCCGCGTGGTCGACCGCGACGGGCTACGATCCCGACCAGCAAGGGTTTGCCGCAAGCACCGTCAGGCACCCGGGCGCGCGCCCGGGCGCGAGCGCGGGGGATGGGGCCCCAGGGAACGAGGGGAGTAGCGACGTCCGAATCGTGATGCACCCCGATGCCTGGGCCGAACTCACTGCCGAGGGTCGTCTCGGGGTGATCGTGCACGAGGTCACGCACCTCGCTATGGGCACCCGCACGGGTGCGCCATGGTGGCTAGGCGAGGGGGCCGCCGAGTACACGGCGCACCGCGCCAGCTCTCGATCACTGCAGGAGATTGCCGGATCAGCGTGGGGTCCCATCGCGAGCAAGCCTCCACAGGCGTGGCCCACTCCCAATCTCGAGCAGCCGTGGCAGGGTTACGCGAGTGCCTGGCTGGCCTGCGTCTTCATGGTGCGGACGGCAGGAGAGGAAGGACTTCTGGCGTTGTACGACAGTCTGTCCGCAGGCCGCTCACTTGACCAGGCCTGCCGCATCACGATGGGACGCGGTGAGGCAGACCTGCGCACGCAATGGGCACGCTGGCTGTCAGAGCAGTGACTACCGCTCGTCGACGTAGAGCGCTTCGACCCGTTCAGTCATGTCGGCCAATACTCGGCCCCGACGCAATTTGATGGACGGCGTCAGATAGCCGTTCTCTTGGGTGAAGTCACCCTCAAGAATCTCGAATTTGCGGATGGACTCGGCTCGGCTGACCGCGCTGTTAGCGTGATCGACCGCACGTTGCACCTCAGCAATGACCTCGCTGTTGGTGCGCGCATCGGCCATGCTCAACCCCTCGAGACCATGGTTGCTGGCCCAGATCGGGAGCATCTCTTCGTCAATGGTGATCAGCGCGCCAATGAAGGGGCGGCCGTCGCCGACCACGATGCACTGCGAGATCAGCGGGTTGGCCCGTAGGCGGTCCTCCAGACCGGCCGGGGAAACGTTCTTGCCTGCGGCCGTCACCAAGATTTCTTTCTTGCGGCCAGTGACCTTCAAGAAACCGTCTTCGTCGAGCTCGCCGATGTCACCGGTGTGGAACCAGCCGTCACGGATTGCCTCAGAGGTGGCCTCTTCGTTGTTGTGGTAACCGCCGAAGACGTTGTTGCCCTTGATCAAGATCTCACCGTCAGCGGCGATCTTGACCGCCACTCCGGGAAGCGGTCGACCGACCGCGCCAATCTTGATCAAGTCCGGCGTATTGACCGTAGCGGGAGCGGTGGTCTCGGTGAGCCCGTACCCCTCAAGCACGACCAAACCGACACCGCGGTAGAAGTGGCCGAGTCGCTCGCCGAGAGCCGCCCCGCCGGAGACGGCATACTTGCAGCGCCCGCCGAGAGCCTTGCGAATTTTGGCGTAGACGAGTCGGTCGGCGACGGTGTGCTGCAGCGACAGAATTGGCCCGGGCCCGCCCGTGTCTTGAGCCACGCTCCAGCGGTGCGCGACGGAGGCCGACCAGCGGAAGATCTTGCCCTTGCCGCCCGCCTCGGCCTTCTGCTCCGAAGAGTTGTAGATCTTCTCGAACACGCGAGGAACCGAAAGCAGGTATGTCGGTTGGAACGTCGCTAGGTCCGCCAGGACGGTCTTGGGGTCGGCCGTGTGACCCATCGCCGAGCCGGCTTGCAGCGACAGCACCTCGATGAAGCGTGCAAAAACGTGCGCCAGCGGAAGAAAGACCAACGTGCTGGCCCCCGGCTCGGACACAACATCCTTCAAACGTTCCACCGTGTTTTCGGTGAGCGCCATAAAGTTGTCATGGCTCAACGCGCAGCCCTTTGGCTGACCCGTGGTTCCGGAGGTGTAGATGATGGTGGCCAAATCAGCGCGAGTCACCTGATCGCGACGACTTTGCACTTGGTCGTCGCCGATCTCAGCCCCAGCACTAGTGAGCTCATCGAGAGCGCCCGTGTCGATCTGCCACACGTCTTTCAGCCCACTGACCGAGTCCCGGACGCGCCCCACCGTGGCGGCATGGTCGGCGTCTTCGAGCACGATGGCGACGGCCTCGGAGTCTGACAAAATCCACTGCACCTGGTCGGCTGATGACGTCTCGTACACCGGGACGGGCACCGCCCCAGCGGTCCACAGCGCGCAATCGCACAGGGTCCATTCGTAACGCGTGCGGCTCATGATGGCCACGCGATCGCCAGTCTCGATGCCCGCAGCGATGAATCCCTTGGCGAGCGCATGCACCTGCTCCCAGAACTCTGCGGCGCTGATGTCGCGCCAGGTTTCGCCCTCGGCAATGCGGATCAGCACCTTGCTGGGTTCTTTGTGAGCCCAGCGCGCGGCAACGTCGGAGAGATTGCCCTCGGTGACGGGGGGAACTAGCGGTGGGACGGCGATGTCCTGCACGATCGGGGCCTCCTGAGCCTGGGTCCTGTCGTTGACGTGTGGGGATACCTTAACGCGGGCAGATGCGGGTAACTGGTGGATGCAATCGCAGACTCAGACGTGCCCGATACGCTGCGGCTGAGCGCTTGGGCGCACCACTCACCTATCTCAGGAGATCAACTATGACCTTGAACATCGGAGTGGACGTAGGTGGAACGAAGATCGCCGCATGCTCGGTCGACGGCAGCGGAGTCGTGACCGCCCGTGCGCGCCGTGAAACACCCGCTCAGGATGTCGACGCGATCGCCGCTGCGGTGGTCGAGGTCGTGCAGGAGCTGCAGCAGGCAGCGGGCGCCGATGGCGACGAGGTGCAGGCCGTGGGTGTGGCCTGCGCCGGCTTCGTGGACGCTGAGGGCGACACAGTGGTCTTTGCCCCCAACCTGGCGTGGCGAGACGAACCTCTCGCGGCTCGCCTTCACGAGCGCGTCGGCATACCTGTGGTGTTGGAAAACGATGCCAACGCCGCCGCCTGGGGTGAGTTTCGGTTCGGGGCCGCGCGCGACGCGGACCACATGATCATGATCACGTTGGGGACCGGTGTGGGCGGGGGTGTCATTGACCGGCATCAACTGGTGCGAGGGGCACACGGCATGGCGGCCGAGATCGGACATCTGCGGGTCGTGCCGGACGGGCACCGTTGCGGTTGCGGCAATCGCGGCTGCTGGGAGCAGTACGCCAGCGGCTCGGCGTTGGTCCGCGAAGCCCGTGAATTGGTGGCCGCGCAGAGCCCTCACGCCGCTGACCTATCGGCGCGTTGCGGGGGCAAGCCGAAGGCGCTGACCGGGATGATGGTCACCGAGTCTGCGGCTGCCGGTGGCCAAGCAGCGATTGAGTTGCTGGAGGACTTGGGCCGGTGGGTGGGTGAAGGTGTCGCCTCATTGGTTGCGGTCCTCGACTCGGGTGTGATCGTGGTCGGTGGGGGAGTCAGCGCGGCCGGGGATCTGGTGCTGGAGCCTGCTCGCGCAGCGTTCGCCCGGCAACTGAGCGGTCGTGGGCATCGGCCCGTTCCGCCGATCGTTTTGGCGCAACTGGGCAACGACGCCGGGATGATCGGCGCGGCCGATCTCGCCGCCGCACGCCGAACAGGCTGACCGGGGTCGAGTATGCCGTCCGCTCAGTGGGCCATTGGCGTGGATGTGGGGGGTACGAAGGTTGTAGCCGGCCTCATTGACGCCAACGGTGACGTAGCGGCAGATCAGGTCGCGCAGACTCCGCACCGCAGCACCGACCCTAGCGTGGTCGAAGACGTCATCGTCGCAGGGGTCAACGCGCTGGTGGCAGCGGCGCAAGCCGATGGCATCGACCCGGATATTGACTACACCCGTCTGCCTATCGGGGTCGGCGCGGCCGGGTGGGTCGACAGTGATCGCGCCACAATTCGGTTTGCTCCCCACCTGAACTGGCGAGATGAGCCCTTGGCGCAGCGACTCCAGGGGCGCTTAGGCACGCGGGTGACGATCGAGAATGATGCGAACGCGGCAGCCTGGGCCGAGTACCGGTACGGCGCAGCCCAGGGCGAATCGCGCGTGGTGATGCTCACCCTGGGCACAGGTATCGGCGGGGGCATGGTTTTTGATGGCGCGATTGAACGGGGACGTCACGGGATGGCCGGCGAGTTCGGCCACATGACGGTGGTCCCCGGTGGTCGGCGCTGCGAATGCGGCAACTGGGGATGCTGGGAGCAGTACGCCAGCGGCCCCGCGTTACGGCGCGAAGCGGCGAAGGCGCTACACGGGGGAGGGCCAGACGCTGCCCCCATGCGTGCCGCCATGAGAGCAGAGGGAGGCGCTGTCACCGGTCAGATGATTACTGCTCTGGCCGCGGTAGGGGATCCGGTGGCGATCGAGGTGATGACGGCAGTGGGCAACTGGCTCGGCAGTGGATTGGCCAATCTGGTCGCCGCGCTCGACCCCGGCCTCATTGTGATCGGCGGAGGGGTGAGCGTCGCAGGTGAGTTGCTGCTGGCACCGACACGCCAGGCACTGGCCTCCAGCCTCAGTGGCAGGGGACATCGACCCATCCCCCCCGTGGTGGGGGCGTCTTTAGGGCCAAGCGCCGGGATGGTCGGGGCGGCCGACTTGGCCCGCCGCCGCGGCAGCGACACGCAGGGCCGGCAGTGACGGATCCGAACGTCGAGCCCCGGGGCCGGGAGACGGCGACCCGGGTGGCGGCATACAACCTGCGTGCCCTGCTCGATGACCCACAGGCGGCGGCCCGGGTGGTGCGGGCCATCAAGCCGGACGTGCTGCTGGTGCAGGAGATTCCGAGGGGCCCACGCTCCGCAGTGTCGATCCGGGCGTTTGCTGGGGACTGCGATATGCGCTGGCCTGGTCGGACCAGACGCATCAGCGGCACGTCGCTTGTGGTTGGGCCGCGCGTTCAGGTGCACACACGTGTCGATCGGGCACTGCCGGTGGAATTTATGGGCAATCCCCGCACCTACTCCTACGCGCGCGTCCAGGTCGAGGGTGGTCAACCGTTTGCCGCCATCAGCATCCACCTGCCGCTACGCCATGACCAGCGCCGCCAACATGTCGGGCAACTGCTCTCCGAGCTGACGGTGCATCCAGATGTCGGTGAGTTGCCGTGGGTGATCGGCGGAGACCTCAACGAAGGTCAGGTCGAGCCGGCCTGGCAGATCATGGACGGTGAGGTGCCGTTGGCGTCCACGGCCGGGCTGTGCACGTTCCCGGCGATCAGGCCCAAGGTTGCTATTGACGCCATCTTCGCCAGTCACGCCCTGCGAGGTCAGCCAGGGGGAGAGGTCGACATTGCGCTAGTCGATCTGACTACGGCCACCGATCATCGCCCTGTGTGGGTGGATCTGCTCACCTAGTGCTATTCGTGCGCTCGCGATCAGACTCGCGCGCCACTGCCGTCGTCTCCTGGTGACCGCCGTGGGGAGCGAAGGACTAATAGCACAAAACCCGCAACCGTCATCGCCACGCCCAGCAGGCCCCACGGCATGCCAGGCAGCACCCGCACGACAGCGCTGAGAAAGACCAACAGGGGGCCCACGGCCAGCCCCACGACGATGGCCCAAAAATGCATGTCGCCTGCGGGCAGCGGATCTGTCGGTGCAGGCACGAAGTGATCGTCCTGATCGTCGCCCTCCCACGCGCGCCACGAGCCGTTGTCAGGTGCGGGCTCGCCTTGGGAGTCGTCTGGCTCGGCTGGGCGCACCGTCTCGGTGGGCGGGTCTATCGGGGGATTGAGGCGGGACGGCTCGAATCCGGCCACGATCTCGGAGAACCGCCGATCAAAGTCGGCGCTGTCGTCTCCAGTCGGTTCAGGACGGACACCACTCATGCGCTCAGCACCGCACAGACCAAAGACGTCATCACCACGCACCGATCTTGTCACGGGCACCTCCATGGCCGGTGCGTGCCGTAGGCTGCGGCTCGCAACGGGCAAGGAGTCCATCGTGATCTATTGGGTGCTCAAGGTGATTGTCGTCGGGCCCGTTCTTCGGGTCCTCTTTAGGCCCTGGATTACCGGCCACGAGCGCATACCGGCGCGCGGGGGTGCCATTCTGGCGAGCAACCACTTGTCGTTCTCGGACTCGATCTTCCTGCCGCTCATGATTTCTCGGCGGATTACCGTCCCCGCGAAGAAGGAGTACGTCACCGGGAAGGGGCTCAAGGGGTGGGCCACCAAGATGTTCTTCACCACGACGGGCCAGATCCCCATTGACCGCTCGGGCGGCGAAGCCAGCATGGTTGCGGTACGCACCGGATTGAAATTCCTTCGCCGCGGAGAGCTATTCGGCATTTACCCCGAAGGCACCCGCTCGCCGGACGGTAAGTTGTATCGGGGCAAGACCGGCATGGCCCGGATGGCCCTTGAGGCAAACGTCCCGATCATCCCGGTGGCCATGATCGACACCGACAAAGCCCAACCCACAGGCCAAAAGATCCCCAACCTGCACCAGGTCGGCGTCAAAATCGGCGTGCCGATGGACTTCTCCCAGTATGCCGGCCAAGAAGAAGACCGTGCGGTGCTGCGCATCATCACCGATCAGGTGATGAGTGCACTGGCCGCGCTGTCCGGCCAGGAGTATGTCGATGAGTACTCGTCGGTCGTCAAGGAGCGCACCGCTGCCGCGCAGAAGGCCCGTATTAGCGCCGCCGCCAAAGCACGGGTCGACGAAGCTAAGGCCAACGTAGAGCACGCGCGTGATCAGGTCCGAGACCGCACGGCCTCCGTGGCCGAACAGTTGTCGGCCCGCTTCGGTAAAGAAGACGACGGGAGCGCGGACGAGAACGCAGGCGAGAACTCGGATGGTGAGACCCAAGCGGCTGATGTCGTATCGAGCGACGTTGTCGACCAGAGCAAGGACGAGCACAGCGGATGACCCAAGCACACCCCGAACGCTCCTACGATAGGGGCGTGTATTCCGACGTCACTGCTGTCCCTGTTGGTCATGTCCTGGATTGGGAAGACAAGCCTGCCAAGCAACAACCCAGCTGGGGAGACCCAGGGGCGTTAGCCGATGTGCTGACCACCCTGTCGAACTATCCGCCACTGGTCTTCGCCGGCGAAGGGGACGCGCTTCGCGATCGGCTCGCGGCCGCATCGGACGTTCAGGCGTTCGTCCTGCAGGGCGGCGACTGCGCCGAGACGCTGTCGGGAGTGACCGGTCCCAACATTCGCGACCGGATCAAGACCATCTTGCAGATGGCGGTGGTGCTGACCTACGGCGCTGGTATGCCGATCGTCAAGATGGGCCGCATCGCCGGGCAGTTCGCGAAGCCGCGCTCTTCCAACGACGAGACGCGTGACGGCGTAACGCTGCCTGCATACCGCGGTGACATGGTCAATGGTTTCGAGTTCACCGAAGAAGCGCGCCGCCACAATCCGGAGCGCCTGCTGCGCGCCTACCACGCGAGCTCGGCCACGCTGAACCTCGTGCGTGCCTTCACCGAAGGTGGATTCGCCGACCTGCGTTCGGTGCATATGTGGAACAAGGGCTTCTTGTCGGGGCCGGCGCAGGCGCAGTACGAGGTGATGGCCGCCGACATCGATCGCGCCATCAGGTTTCTCGAGGCCTCCGGTGTGGCCGATGCCGAGCAGATGCGTCGAGTGGAGTTCTACGCCAGCCACGAGGCTCTCGTGCTGGACTACGAACGCGCCATGGTCCGCCGAGACTCCCGCTCTGGTCGGCCTTACACCACCTCAGGGCACTTCGTCTGGGTCGGCGAGCGCACCCGCGACCTCGACGGTGCCCACATCGACTTCGTCAAGCGCGTGCACAACCCCATCGGTGTCAAGCTCGGCCCAACAGCCACGCGCGACGACGTGCTCAAACTCATCGACACCCTGGACCCCGAGCGCACCCCCGGTCGGTTGACGTTCATCACGCGGATG
>JBBSVB010000027.1:0-13039 GCA_038233875.1 Actinomycetales bacterium
CGACACGGAGTAGGAGCGCGGCGTCGGCTCCGAAAGGTCCACCTGCGGCCGACGTTGACGCCGCTCGAGCACCCGCATGGCCTCGGAAAATCGATCAACGGAGCGGGCGGTGGCGACGTGCTCGCGCCGATGGACCCAATGCTGAATGACATAGGCAGCCCAGACGGCGACGATGACCGCGAAAATAAGGCTGCTAGGTGGCACGGACGTAACCGTAGCGGTGAAACTCGCCTGGGACGGCAGCGCGGCGGTGTGTCGCTGAAGTGGCCGCCACCCGCTATGCGAGTGGTCTGCTTTCGTGCAGTTGCCGCACCAGCGTGCCCGCCATCTCATCTTCGGCCACCACCACGAAACACTGGTGATCTCGCCAAGCCCCGTCGACGTGCATCAACGAACGCCGGACCCCCTCCTCGGGCAACCGCAACCGCCTGGCCACAGCAAGGCTCGCAGCGTTCTCGGGGCGAATATTGACCTCGATGCGATGCAACCCCACGTCCGTGAGCCCATAGTCGAGCACCATCGCCAACGCCCACGTGGCAATCCCCTTCCCGGTGGCCCGCTGGTCGAGCCAATACCCCGCCGCCCCCGAGCAACGCGGCCCCCATTGCAGGTCAAAAAGATGCATCTGACCGACGAGCACCCCATCGACATCGATCACGAACGGGACGAGCTTGCCCTCTTCTGCGCCACGGTCGTAACTACGGCGAAGCCGCCGAAAGCTCGGCGCAACGGGCACGCCGGTGGGCGGAGTCGACTCCCAGGGCTGCAACCACCGGGCGTTGCGATCGCGCAGGTCGCGCCACGCTTGCCGGTCGTTGCGTCGCAGCGGACGCAGCGTGATCAGCGGCCCGCCGGGCTGGCGCGCGCGCACTTCGTGGGGCCACGTCCACATCAGGCGTCCTCGCGTACCCAATCCCCCGAGCGGCCCCCAGACTTCGCCACCACCTGGATGTCACTGATCGTCGACAATTTATCGACGGCTTTAATCATGTCGACCAACGCGAGCGCGGCGACGCTGACGCATGTCAGCGCCTCCATCTCGACGCCTGTGCGGTCAGCGGTGCGCACGGTCGCGGTGATCGCCACCGACTCATCCTCAACGAAAAGGTCGACCTCGACCGCGTGCACGGCTACAGGGTGGGCCAGCGGCACCAGATCGGGGGTCCGCTTCGCCGCCTGTATGCCGGCCAGCCGGGCCACACCCAAAGCGTCGCCTTTGGGCACGGTCCCGCCGCGCAACGCATCGATGGCCGCCGCCGACATCAACACCCGCCCGCGAGCACTAGCAGAGCGCCTCGTCACCTCTTTGGCGCTGACGTCGATCATGTGCGCGGTGCCGTCGCCGCGCAGGTGGCTCAGCCCACTAGGCACTGTCATCGGCCAGCTCGCTCTCGGCTTCCAATCGGGCGTCCAACTCGGTGCGGTCACGGAGCAGGATCATCTCGACCGTTGTGCCTGCAGACACTTCGGTGACGTCCTCGCCGGTCACTGCCAAGGCATCGGCCATCGCCAAACCGCCGACCAAGTGGGAGCCCGGCCCACCAGCCGGGCGCACGGCATACGCACCAGTGCTGTCGCGCTCGACGCGGACCCTGGCGTATTGGACCTTCCCGTCTGGGCTCTTCCATCCCTGCAACACCAACGCTTCGTGCGTCACGGGGCGGTATTGCTTCCCGGCAAGCACCGCGAGCGCCGGCTTCACAAACACCTCGAAGCTCACTAGCGCACTGACCGGGTTGCCTGGCAACGTGAACACCGCGACCTTGCGCTTGCCCAGCACCCCGAAGCCTTGCGGCTTGCCCGGCTGCATCGCTACCTCGGGGAACTCCATCGATCCCTCCCCCGTCAACACCGCCTTCACCGCGTCGTAGGCACCCTTGCTGACGCCGCCGGTGGTGATGATGACGTCTGCGTCATCGAGGTGACGGGTCACCTCGGCCTTGATGGTCTTCTCGTCGTCAGGCAGATGACCCAAGTGCGCCAGCACATAACCCGCTTCACGCACGGCCGCACCCAACATGGGCCCGTTAGAGTCGATGATCTGCCCCGACATGATGGGCTGATCCAGACCGCGCAGTTCGTCGCCGGTCGAGAACACCACGACCCGCACGGGCGCGGTCACGTAGACATGGGCCACCCCCGCCGACGCGATGGCCGCAATCTGAGCGGCACCGATGGTGGTCCCTGCGGTGACGATCGTGTCGCCCACCCGCACGTCATCGCCAGCGCGACGGATGTGCGCGTTTTCTTTCGGTGCCCGACGCATCAGCGTTTCGCGTGGCCGATCGTCGGTGTCTTCGACGGGCACGACGGCGTCGGCGCCCTCGGGCATCGGCGCACCGGTCATGATCCGCCACGCCCGGCCGGTCACGTGCACGTGCGTTTGGGTGTCACCAGCAGGGATATCGCCGTTGACTTTGATCGACAGCGGGTTTTCTTCCGTGGCCTCGGCGATCTCGTCAGCCTTGACCGCATACCCGTCCATCGCGGAGTTGTCGAAACGCGGCAGATCAACGGTGCTGACGATGTCTCGGGCCGTGACTAAGCCCAAGGCGTCGTTGAGCGCGACCTGCTTCTCGGGGTTGCGGCGGACCTGGTCGAGGACGTGCTCGAGGTGCTCCTGGAGACTGATCACAGCGACACCTCGGCAGCCGAACCCACGAACTCCTGCAGCCACGCGCTGAAGTCTGCGCCCAACTCGGGGTGCTCGCTGCCCAACATTACGACCGCTTTCATGTAGTCCAGCCGGTCCCCCGTGTCGTAGCGGCGACCGCGGAAGACGACCCCGGTCATGCCGGACCCCTCACCGGTGGCGGTCGCCAAGGTCAGCATCGCGTCGGTCAGCTGAATCTCGCCGCCCCGGCCCGGCTCGGTGGTCTCAAGCGCGTCAAAAATCCTCGGGTGCAGCACGTAACGGCCAATCACGGCCAGGTTGGACGGTGCCTTAGCAGGGTCCGGCTTCTCGACCAGGCCGGTCACCGTGACCAAGCCATCCTCGGCCGGTTCCCCGGCGATCTCTGCGCAGCCGTAGCGGTCAACCTGGTCGCGCGGCACCTCCATCAACGCCACCACGGACCCGCCTCGCTCCTGCTGCACCGCGATCATCTCCTCAAGCAGGTGGTCGCGCTCATCGATCATGTCGTCGCCGAGCAACACCACGAACGGCTCGTTGCCGACGTGACCCTTCGCGCACAGCACGGCGTGGCCCAGACCTCGCGGCTGGCCTTGACGCACGAAGTGCACCTCGTAGTCACTGCTTTTCGCGACCTTTGCGGCTCCCACGGTGTCGCCCTTGCGCTCCAACGCCGACTCCAACTCGAAGTGGCGGTCAAAGTGATCCTCAATCGCTCCCTTGCCGCGACCGGTCACCATCACGACGTCGTTGACCCCGGCTCGAGCGGCTTCGGCCACGATGTATTCGATAGCGGGGGTGTCCACCACGGGAAGGAGTTCCTTGGGAACGGCCTTCGTGGCGGGGAGGAAGCGGGTGCCGAGGCCGGCCACCGGGATAACAGCCTTACGGACAGGCATGGGAGTCACTGTGGTCATGGGGCGTAACTCTAACCGCGCACACTGTCACTATGGCGATCTCCTCGGCGGCTGAGTCCAGCACGATTTATGACCAGAAGGTCGCGTTGCGAGCGCACGTCCGGGCCACTCGCAAAGATCGCGCCCGCGCCGACCGATCCGCACGGGACGCCGACGCGCAAAGACTCACAGAGGTGGGTATGCAGTTTCTCGCCGACCTACACCGTGACAGCGAAACGTTGGGGTGCGTGACGGCATACGAACCGATGCGGACCGAACCACCCGTCGCACCCTTCGCCGACCGGCTGCGCGCTGACGGAACCACAGTCTTAGTGCCGATCACGCTGGTGCAAGGACAACTGCGTTGGCGTGAGGCTGACCCCGCGGTCGGCTCGAACCCGATGGTGGCGGCCGCAGATGTGGACATCCCTTCGTGGGGCCCGGAGGCACTCGATCGCGTTGACGTAGCGTTTATCCCCGGACTGGCCATCTCGTCGCAGGGCTACCGGCTGGGGCAAGGCGGCGGGTACTACGACCGCGCGATCCCGGCGCTAAGGGCCGCGCGGCCGAAGACACTCGTCGTGGCGATCGTGTTTGCCGAGGAGTTCGGGATGGACGTCCCGACGGACCCGCACGACATACAGGTAGACGCGGTCATGACCCCCACCGGGGTGCACCTCATCACTGATCGGGCACGAGCGACAGTGTCGACTCGCTAACCCCCTTGACCGCCTCGGCCGAATGGGGCCAGGGGTAAGTCTCGCCGTCAATCCAGGGCTGCATCTGGTCGTCGTAGTTGCGGTGGAACACGTGGCCCGAGTTACCGCCTTGGTTGATCCATACGGAGCTGTCCAGATTGCCGAGGTCCACGACCATCCGCATCGACGGAGCCGACGTGATCGAGAACGAGTCGGTGCCTGCGTCCCAGTTGTTGGCGTTGACCAGCGACGAGCCACCCGGCATCGGGAACGGGCCCTGGTTGAAGATGGACTGCACGATGCTCGGCACCGGGTCGTCACCGAGCACCTGGTGGCGCGCGGTCAAGGAGTGCAACGCGCCGCCCCACTGCCAGTCGTCCGGGTTCTTGGAAATGTCTTCGGTGAGCTGCAACCGTGCGTTGGTCATGGCCTTCTTGATGATCGTGTCACGGGACTCGATGATGCCTGGGGTGCGCTGGTCGTCCCACCACGCGTTTTCGGGGTCTTCGAGGAGGTTGGACACCACCAGCATCGATCGGCTGCTGCCCGCCTCCTGAAGATCCAGCGGCAACTCGTCGTCGATCGTCAGGTCCAGCAGACTCGACCAGATCGCGTAGTAGAACATCGCGGCACTGCCCTGCTCGCTTTCACCCTTGGGTGCGCCGCGATCCCACGACTCGAGCAACTCCACCGGCTCGGCGTAAAACGGGTCGGTGCCCAGGTTGGCGTCCAGCAGGTACGGCAGCAGGGTGTCCGCGAAGGGGTTGAACGTGTCGTACTGGATGCGCTCCATCGTCTCGACGGTCAACGGTCCGGCCTTCATTTCGGTGGCTAGGAGGTCGGCGATCCGTTGCGATCGGTAGCCCTTGTCCCATTCGCTAGTCAGGAACGGCCCGTCGCCTTGGGTGACTGCTTGGTTGGCGGCCACGATGACCCCGTCCGCGGGGTTCAGCACGTTCGGCATGGCGTCGAACGGCACAAAACCCTGCCAGTCGTATGCCGAATCCCACCCCGGTGAGGGCCAGTACCCCGCTGGAGCGCCGGGGGTAGCCGACTCACGGATCGGCACCATGCCCGGTGCTTGGTAGCCGATGTTGCCGTCCGTGTCGGAATAGACCATGTTCTGGGCGGGCACCGCGAAGTTGGCTGCCGCCTCACGAAAGGTGTCCCAGTCGGTGGCTGCGTTGAGCATAAACACCGCGTCGGCGGTGCGCGCTGGCACCAGCCCGGTCCACGCCATCGACACGGCATACCGCTCGCGGGAGGTTTCGCCAGCGATAGGGGGGCTGACGCCAGCCTGAGCGACCGGGTCGAGCACGTCCGACAGGATAGGTCCGTGCTCGGTTGATCGGACCAAGATCTCGACATCGTCGCCACCGGCCACCGAAATGACCTCAGCGCGCGTGTCCACCGGCACCATCTCCTCGTCGCGGAGGTACCTGTCGCCCGAGGTGTCTTCGAGGTAGAAGTCTGTGACGTCAGGGTCGAGGTTTGTGAAACCCCAGGTGATGCTCTGGTTGTGCCCAATGATGACACCGGGCATGCCAGCGAAGGTGAATCCCGTGACGTCGAAGGGGCACGCATCGCTGAGCTCGCGGCAGTGCAGACCCACCTGAGACCACACACTGGGCTGGGTCACGCCAATGTGCGGGTCGTTGGCCAGCAACGGCTTGCCCGATTCGGTGTGCTCCCCCGAAACCACCCACGAGTTCGAACCCACACCTTCCCCATCGGCAATGAGTTGAGGGATCTCATCAAGCACACCCAGCGTCCGGCCGTAGGCCACTTCGGCCGACGGCCCTTCGATGACGCTAGCGTCGTCGCTGGGGCTGCTGGCGTCCTCGTTGGGGTTACCCTCATCGCTCGATCCAGGGCCCTCAATAAGCGGTGCCGGGCCTTCAATAAGCGGCGGAGGAACCGTCAACGCGTCTGCGGCATTCGGGCCGGGCTTCCATTCGTCGCTGGACAAGATGGGCGCGTTGGTGTCGAACGGGTAGTCGGGGTAGAGGTCGTCCATCTGTGCTGACGTTACGGAGCCTTCAAGCCTGGCCCGAGCGAGCTCGTCTTCGTAATTACCCCGCAGGTCCCAGGCCATCGCCTTGAGCCAGGTCAAGGAGTCGACCTGGTCCCACTTCTCGATGGGCGCGAGCGGCACACTTTGGCCCAAAACCACGTATTCGAGAGAAATCTGTGATGGCGATTTGTCAGCCAAGTAGTCGTTGACCCCGGCGGCATAGGCCTGCAGGTATTGCCTCGTGGACGGGTCGAGCATCCCCAACTCTTGCTCGGCGACCTTGCGCCATCCCATCGTGCGGATCACCGTGTCGGTCTTGACGGCGCCTGAGCCCACCAGCTCCGACAGTCGCCCAGCGGTGATGTGTCGGCGCATATCCATCTGAAAGAAGCGATCTTGGGCCGCCACAAACCCTTGCGCGCGAAAGAGATCGGCCGACGTGTCGGCATAGATGTGGGCCACTCCTTGGGCGTCGCGCAGCACATCCACTTGTCCTTGCAATGACGATAACGTCACTTCGCCGTCCGTCTGTGGAAAGGACCGGCGGGTCACTCCGACCGCCAACACGGACGCAGCCACGGCCACGACGACGAAGACGGCGAGCGCGGGCACGAGAATGCGTCGGAGCAGTCGGGGCACCATCGAAGGGTATGTCACACCAGGGCCCCGCTGGCCGACATACACTCTCCTGCGTGCCTACCTACTCCTACGCCTGCCGGGAATGTGAGCACCGCTTCGACATCCAGCAGGCGTTCTCCGATGATTCACTAACCACCTGCCCCGTCTGCGGTGGCAAACTCCGCAAGGTCTTCAGCGCGGTCGGCGTGGTGTTCAAGGGCTCGGGCTTCTACAGCAACGACTCGCGCAGCGGATCCGCGTCTCGATCGTCCTCCAACAACTCCAGCAGTTCCTCTGATTCCGACTCTTCGTCGAAGTCTGCGAGTTCCGAGTCGTCATCAACTCAGCCGAGCGACTCCAACTCGGGCAGCAAAGACGCGAAGCCCAGCGGCGACAAGGCTTCGAGCAAGCCCGCGGAGAAGAGCAGTGCGAGCGCCTCGTCCGGGTCAGCCAAGAAGTCTTCTGACTGACCCGTCCCTCCGGGCAGGCTTGTCCACACCTTGGCGGGGGCCCCGCGTTGTCCACCGACCCGGTTAAAGCCCAGGGTGTGGTGACGCTCGCGCGAGCACGCTGAGGTCCGTGATCTCCAACCCGGGTAAGCAACGACAACATCGCACCGCTTCACGGGTCAGCCGTGCCGTCGTCTGGCGGCGTAGCCAAATCCGGCGCGGCCTCGCCGCAGTGCTCGCAGCGGTCGCCGTGTGGCTCGGGATCAGCGCCGCCTCGGCTGATCCGCAAGGGCCGACCACCACCGTGGTGGTCGCCGACGTCGAGGCGGGAAGTGGCCACGAGTTGAGCTCGGGCGATCTATCCGTCATCTCGGTCCCGCTGGCCCTGTCACCGCTGGGTGCCTCGGGAGCCACGTCGGATTGGGAGGGCAAGCGCTTGGCCGCCCCGGTCAATGTCGGCGATGTGCTGACCCCCGCCGATATCAGCGTCGTCGCGCTGGCTGATGGACAACCTCCGGGGTATGTCGTAACGCACCTTCCCCTGGCGAGTGAGGCGCTGGTGCGGGCGGCTCCGGCAGGGACGCGGGTCGATGTCCTCTCCACGACCGATGGGACGGTCTTGGCTGCCGACGTCATCGTGCTGGCCGGCACAGTCGAGTCTGACGCTGGGGGTGAGGGGCCGGGCCTCTTCGTGGCGATGAGCGCCGCAGAAGCCGGGGCCATCGCGGTCCAGGCTGGGGGTGGGGCTGCGTCGGCTTTGGCCGGATCTGGGGTTACCGTTGTGCTGCGGCCAGAGCCTGGCTCAGCGACTCCTGAACCACCGTGACAAACCGGGCGCTGCGTTAGGTTTCTTGGCGGCGCATTCTTACTCCCCTTCGCGCGCCTGCGCACCTGCGCACCTGCGCACCTGCGCACCTGCGCACCTGAAAGGCTTCCGCATGTTCCAAGGTTTCAAAGACTTCCTCATGCGCGGCAACATTGTCGATCTGGCGGTCGCTGTCGTCATCGGCTCTGCGTTCGCAGCGGTCGTCTCCACGGTCGTGACGTCGCTGATCGAGCCGATTCTGGCAACTGTCGGCGGCGGCCAATCTGAAGGGCTGCAATTCGCCCTTCGCAGCGGAAATGACGCGACCGTCGTGGACATCAGCGCCATCATCAACGCAGTCATCGTGTTCGTGATCACCGCCGCCGTCGTCTACTTCGTCTTTGTCGTGCCGAGCAACAAATTCGCCGCCCGCCAGGCCCGCGAAGAAGAGCCCGAGCCCGAGGCTGTCCCACCCGATGTTCAGGTTCTGCGCGAGATCCGCGACATGCTGCGCGAGCGCGACAACACGCTCTAATCCCTCGAGCTCGCTAGCCCCAGTGCGGGGGGCGCTGCTCGCGCCACCAATCGTCGGGCACTGACCCCGTTGGCGTTGCCTCATCACCTGAGGACTCATCGCTTGGTGGTGCCTCGTCGATCACATCCCGTTGATTCTCGGGCACCCCGTCCGTCGCTGCCCGTACCGCGCGACGCGCCCCACGGGCACGGGCAGCCCGCTCGGGCCCAGCCTCAGGAAAGGCGTCACCCATCAGTGCGACGGCTCCGGCGGTGCCGACTCTGATCGGGAGGAGTCTGACTGGGGGACTCAGCGGCCTCGAGCACCAGCGACATCAACGCCATCACTTCGCGGTCCGGGTCACAGAACAGGTTGTCGGACAGGACGCTGACCGGGGTCCAGCCCAGGCGACTCAACTGCTCGGGACGCAAACGGATGCTGTCGCGGTCGGGGCGCCGGGCAGGCGGCTCACTGTCGACATCGATCGCCACCAACATGCGCCCGGGCCGGTTGGGGTCCTCGATACCCATCGGGACCGCGTACCGCCCCCGCCCCACGGGCTGCTCGACGGTGAGCCCCTCAGCCCGCAGGCGCGACAGGAGGTCCGCGATCAGCGGGTTCGCGGAGGGAAGCACCAGGTCAGCGCCAGCGGTGGGCAACAACTGGGTGATCATGGCCGCCCCTTGAATGTTGGGGTTCACGCCGTCGCGTTGGACCCCCATCAGCAGCACCGTGCGTCGGGCAGCTGCCAGCACCGTGGCTACGTCACTCGTGCTCACGTCATGCCCCGCCTGTCGAGCCCACACGACGTGATCGCACACCTCTCCTGCCCAGCGGCGAAGCGGCATACACCGAACCGCGTGTCCGGGTTGGTGGTCGAGGAGCGCCTGCACGTCTCGGTTCGCGCCCGCGGCATCGGCCAACCCCGACGCAACAGCTTCAGCGCCCGCATCCTCGTCCGTCAGCACCACCACGCTGCGACCGACTTGCCCGCGAAGCAGCTCGATCACCGAGGTGACAGCCGACGAAACGACATCGTCATTGCTGGGCTGCACCCGCCACTGGGCTCGCGGTGCTGCGTGCACGCCGGGGTAGGCGTCCAGTGGTGTCGCCGATGCCAGGGCCACCGGCGCAACCATGCGCTGGTCCAGGGCCCGATAGTGGGTGTCAAAGGTGCGGACCGGCAGCAGACTCGAGGCTGCGCTCAGCAGGCTGCGCTCATCACGAATCGTGTCGCCGCCGTCTTGGGACGCGACGACATAGCTGAAACTACTCGGCCCCTCCCGCATCGAATCGCCGACGATGAAGGTCTGCTTGGCGTGAGCGATGGCCGCCACCGCGTGCGATGCGGCCGTGCGATGGGCATGCTCGGCGACCACGACGTCGACGGCGAAGTCCTGCGGCAGGGTGGCCGGAACGATGAGCGGGCTGGCCACCATCACGGGACGCAGCGCGGCGACCACGTCGGGTGATGCGGCAATGACCGCTCGGATGTTGCCCACCTTGGTCGACGCGGCGTCGATCAGAGCATGCGCCTGATCGGGGTGGTCGGTGACTGCACGCTGCAGGCGTTGCCCGCTAGCGCGGCGCACGACCACAGCATTGCGGGCCGCCTGCTCACGATCGGCGGCTCGGAAGTCGGCGCGGGCGCGCACGACCCGCTCGGCATCGGGCGCTGAGCCCCACTGCACGCTGCGGATGTGGTCGAGCAACGAGGCCTGATAGACCCATTCGACCTCGGCGGCCACGGCGGTCTCGGCTACCCCTCGGCTGGCGAGGTCGTTCACGAGCAGCCCCAAGCCCGCCTGGCGCAGCGGCTCTAGTGCCTTGTATGCGTCTGCGGCTTTCTGGACTCGCCTGCCACTGTCGTCGAGGCGCAGCAACCGCATGATCAGCAGGTCGAGGTTGGAGCTGAACAGGTCAGGGTCGCCGTCGGTGCCGGTCAGCACGCCGCGCAGCCATTCCAGGTCGGGGCGCAGATCGGCGAGCGCCGCTTGCGCCTCCTCCCACCCCGACGGGCTTTGAGGTCGGGCCGCTTTGCCGGCCAGCGTCTCCCACTCGATGCGTTCGCGTTGAGCCTCAACGAGCCGATGAAGCAAGTCGGGAGGCGGCTTGCCAGGGCGCAACAGGGTCCGGACCTGCCGCTTCAGGCGAGCTCTGGCCAAGGCGCCCATCCGGTCGCGACTCTGCTGACGACCATCGCCACGGTCGATGACGCTGTCGCGCGTGCTGTATGCGGCCACGAAGTCGTCGAGGGCGGCTTCGTAAACCTGGGGCCGGAAGTGGTCGCTGGTCTCGTGAACGCGGGCCAGGAGGTCAATACGTTGCTGCCACTGGTTCAGAGTGAGCGGCTCAGCAAGACCCGCGGTGCGGCATACCTCGCGGATCTGATCACGCGCATCGGAGAGTCCGCCACCGACCAGGCGTGCCACCAAACCTTGGGCTCGGTCGGCGTCTGTGCGACTGAGCACGGTGGCACCGAACCACGGGTCGGGATGCAAGTCGGAGGTCCAGAGTTGGCTCTTGGCGGCACGGCCAAGGACGTCGGAGACCTCGCCGAGGCGTTGGCCCGCGAGCCCGCCGAGGACCAACTCGGACAACCTCACGGTGGAGGCCGGTGGTCGTGAGCGTTGCGTCAGCCGGGTCATCGCGGCCTGGGTTTGCGCCAACGATTGGCCCCACGGCTCGTAGGGCGCGTGCATGCTCTGGTCGTGCTTGGAGAGCACGTCCTGGGCGGCCGCCAAGCGCGGCGACGGGTCTGGGGGAAGCTCAGGGATCACGGGTGGGGCGTCGAGTTGAGCGGCCAAGGCGGAGATGACGGAGATGGCGCGTCGACGGTCCTCGGGAAGGTCGAGGACCACGTCGTCGAGTCCGACGGTGCCCAGCCTGCGACGTAAGGCGTCCAGAGCCGGGCGCTCGTGGCTGACGACCAACACTGTCCGCCTCTGGGCGAGGGCTTCGGCGACCATGTTGGCCACCGTTTGGGTCGCCCCGGTGCCGGCTGGGGTGTCGAGCAACACGCTCGCGCCGTGGCGCACCTCGGACAGGACGTCGCGTTGAGGCGCATCGGCATCGAGCACCGCGCACGCGCTCTGCGGCTGGTGAGGGTCACGGGGCAAGGACGTGGCTGCGGTCGCGGTCTCGTGATGGCCAGCTAGTGCGGCAATGAGGTCGTGCTCGGCCAGGCGGGCCGGGTCACCGCCCATGTGCTCGACCAGATCAAGTTTGGCCCAGGGGTAGGTCCCGATCACAGTCCGCGGGATGATTCGGAACCCCTTGATGGAGGCACACATACGCATCATCGCGGCGAAGGTGGCTCGGGGGTAGAAGAAATCTGTGGCCGAGAGGCGGACCAGTTCAGCAGTGTCGACGTTGACGCCGAATTCGTCTCGAATGTAGGTGGCCAGCACCGGGTTGAAGACGGCTTCGCGATCAAGTTGCAGCACGAAATCTTGGTATGTCGAGTCAACCGGGTTGATCTGAGTCCCTCGGAGTAGGACGGGCGCAGCGGGGGGTGTGGTGCCGCTCGACACCGACCAGGACACGATTCCCGCAGCCACGAAGCACGTGGTCACGCCGTGCTCGGTGCGCAATTCGACAGTTTTGGCATGCAGGGCTCGGATGCGTTCGCGGGCCTCTCGCCGGGCGGTGGGCTCGCGGACGACTTCGGAGAGCAAAGTGCGATGCCCGGCCAGCAACTTGGCGACGCCGGAGGGGTGAGCGACGGTGACGTCGAAGGTGCTTCCCAGCGCATCATTGCGCCATAACAGAGTGTTCGGGCCCCCCAGATTCGACAGCTCTTCACGCCATGTGTCCATGGCGGCGGCTACGACGTCGAGGCGCGAGAGCGACGAGTCCCCTGTGTTACTCACGCGGACAGGCTAACGACTTCCCGCGACGATGTTGTATAGACGCCGAGCGCCGCAGCGGCCACCCCGGCGAAAAGGCATAGCCAGCCATACCCGAAGACGTCAACGACGACGCCAGCGAGGGCACCCGCGAGAGCGGCCGACAATCCCATCGCCACATCCGAAGCGCCCTGCACCGCAGATCGATCAGCGACGGTCACCGACCCAGCGATCAGCGACGAGCCGGCAACCATGGTTGCGGACCAGCCGAGGCCGAGCAGGATCAGGCCAACGCTGAGCATCCACGAGAATCCGGCACCCGAGAGCCCGGCGAACAGACAGGCTGAGAGCAATAGGGCAACGCCACCGACAATCACGGCCGGTGAGCCGAAGCGGTCGGTGAGGTATCCGGACAGCGGCGAGAGGCCGAACATCCCCAGGATGTGCAGCGAAATCACGAAGCCGATGATCTCGATCGATGCGTCGCCATGCTTCATGTGCAGAGGCGTCATCACCATCATCGACACCATCACGACGTGTCCGCCAGCGATGGCGATCGTGCCGA
>JBBSVB010000028.1:0-13039 GCA_038233875.1 Actinomycetales bacterium
GCGGGCTGACTTCGGCCCACGTTTCAGCGGTTGAGTTCCATCCGCCTCGTTCGAACATGGCCCGTGCGGCGGCTTCGACGGGCCCGGTCAGGTCGCTCATAGGTCAGCCTCCTCGGCCGGGGCTTCAGGTCCGAGCCCATAGCCGCGATCTTGGCCCCACTTGCGCCAAGCATCGAGTTTCGGTTCGGCGGTATTGAGCCTTGCCGTGAGCGCGCGCACCATTGGCACCTTGCCGTCGGCTTCGGCGAGCTGGCCCTCAAGGTTGCGCACCGTGGCCAACGCCGCGTCACGCTGGGCTTCGGCTTTCTCGCGGGCGCCGATCTCGTCAGCCCATCGAACGAGGATGCGCGCCTGGTCACGGTTGGCATCCTCACTGCGACGGCGCACCTCCTCCGAGCCCAGAGACGAAGCCTCCAACAGTCGCTCGATCCGCGTCGACGGCGCCCACTTCCGCAACCGTTCCACCTCGGCGCGCAGTTGGGCGGTCGCTGCCTGGATCTCGGTGTCGGCGAGGGCCATCAGGTCACGCCCGCGCCGTTCTTCATCGTAGGACAGGCCCCGTACTGCGGCGATCCACTTCGCTGCCCGGGCCCCTATGCTCGCCTGTGCGCCGTTCTCCGGTGCTGGCGTGTCCGTGCCCACATCTGGGCTGTTCGGGTCTCCAGCGGGCGCACAGCGCGTTTCTGGGGTACGTGCGGCGTTGGCGGCTGAGCGCATGGCGGCCCGCGTTACGTCCCAGAGTCTCTTGGCTGCTTCGTTGTCGGGGTCGGTGGGCGTGGGTTGCGGCTGTTCGGATGCGTCTCGGTCTGCGTGGGTCATCGTGTGGCCTTCCTGTTGATCGATGCGGCTTCGTTGCTGGTGGCTTTCTGGTGGCGGCGGTAGTGGCCGTCGCACATGCCGAGGGCTGCGGTAGGTCGGTGGCAGTGCGTGCAGACGACGCCGAGGGCGCGTCCGAGGGTGGCCCAGTGCTGGTCGGCTTCGAGGTCGGGTGGGAGTGCGCGGAGGAGTGCGCGGGCGTGGAGGTAGGTGGGTGCTGCTGGGGCGGGGATGGTGCGCGTCTCAGTCATGACGCGGGCTCGGTGATGTCGATGCGGGTGGGGAATCCGTGCAGTGTCAGTGGGCGGCCTTGTGCGAGCTCGTCGCGCCACTGGTAGACCCATTCGCTCATCGAGTCGCCGGCGTCCCAGGCTGCGGCGAGGTCGCGCGCGGCGCGGTCTGCGGCTTCGGGGTCGACCCTGTGGAGTACTGCGAGCAGGTACGCGAGGCCATATTCGTTGACGGTGGCAGACGAGTGGCCGTGCATCAGGTGCGCGTCGATGTTCTTGCTGAGATCACTGTCCGCGAGGATGTCGCGGGCCTGCTTGCCGAGGTCCGAGATCTTGGAGAACCTGTCATATGACCCGACCGCCGAATCAAGGGAATCTGCGAGCATCGACAGTGCCGGCATGGCTTCGTCGCCTGCCCATTCGGGCCATGGCCACCCGTTGTCGTCGCTGTTGGATGCGGCGAGCCTCCTCGCCTCGGCGTAGGGGAGCGCCTTCTGTTCGTCGGTCCACCCGTCCAGGTCGTCCCAGTCGAGGGGGAGCGATTCGAGAGCTGGGGCGAGTACCCGCAGGTCGAGCCATGCGTCGCTCGTGATGCCGCGCCCCGTCGGTGTGTGGACGAGTTTGACCCCGCCGAGGAGGCGGAGCGGTTCGTCTTTCTGGTAGTGCCCGACGATGGGGACGATGGCGAAGTGTTCGCTGACGATTTCCCCGCTGAGTTCGATGCTGGTGCCGTCTGATAGCGGGATGTGAACGGGGGTGAAGGTGGTCATGGTCGTTTCCTTTCGGCGCGTGCTCTGACGATGGCGAGTTCGTGGAGTGTGGTGGTGGGTTCGGTGTGGACGGTCGGTTTGGGTGCGACGGCGAGTGCCGCTCGGACGCGGGCGATCCCGCAGACGTGGCACGGCTGGTCGGTGTCGTGCAGCGGGCATCTCACGCGACACCTCTCGTCTCGGCTGTCTTGCCGTTGGCCCGGAGCAGACCTGCGAGCATGGCCCGTGGCATTGGCAGCGGGTCGAGTTTGGGCGCGCGCTTCACGATGCGTGCGCCCTTGCCTGCGAGCATGAGACCCCACCCGATTGGCAGGTCGTCGCGGACGATGCTCAGATCTGGAACGACGAGCCACCACCGATTGACGTACGGGCGGAATGCACCGGACTTCTCGGGGTCGCGCAGTTCGGTGAGCCAGTCGGAACGCGAGACCTTCACTTCATGGCCGTGGATCTCCATGCCGTTGGAAGTCCAGCAGTCCATCGCGATGGCGTCTGCGATCCGGAGCTTCCCGCTGATCGCGAAGCCGGTTTCTGACTTGACGTGCTCGGCGTAGGCCCACCGGTAACCGTTCCCGTAGCGGATGCCATAGCGGGCCTTGAGGCAGTCCAGCACGTCTCGTTCGGTCATGACTGCTCCTGGTCTGCGAGTGCGCGGGTGGCTGTGAGGTTGGCTGCGGCCGGTGGCTTCCGGTTCAGCTTGACGTCGTTGCGGGTGCGGTGGAGTAGCGCTTTGCGTGCGTCGGCGAGGGCGGGCGGTGGCGGCACTGCGCGGTCGAGGCAGTCGGTGCAGTTCCACGCGGCCGACGATGGGTGCTCCGGGCATCGGGTCGTGATCGTGGACGTGGTCCCGGTCCCGGCCTGTGTCGCACGCCACCATGGGCCGTTCTCAAGGACGCGAGCTGGGGTGCTGGTCTGGGCGTCGCAAGCCACCCACGTGAGGGCTACGGCTGCGTCACGGTAGGCGCGGTCGGCGAGGTTGTTGCGGATCCATGTCGAGAGGCTCGCGATCGCCCAGTCAGGGCGGAGGTGGTTGATGGCCCCGGCGAGGCGGTGTGCTTCGGTTTGGCTCAACATGTCGGTCCACCAAATCCAATGACGGACAGACGCCCTCCGGAGAGGTTCCTGTGCGAGCGTTCTTGGACTTGACTAACCTCTACTACTCTTAACTGCACTGTCATGGAGTAGTTCACGAGACTCTCCGGATTCGCTCCGGAGCCGTTCCGGAGTCCGCGCGGAACTTGTGCAGTGCCGGGTCGGAGTTGATCAGGAATAACGCCCAAGCCTCGGGCTCGTGTATCTCGCAGGGTGGAAGCTTGGATTTCGTTGGGTGAGAGATGGATTGGTGCTCCTTCCATGAGACGACGTGGATCAGCCTGTGGCCTACCACGCGGTACTGGCAGAGCACCTCACGCGCCACGAGTGCGTCCATGTCGGCACGTACCTTCGTCTCCGTGACTGCGCGACGTCGAGGCCACACGGCCGCCTTAACGAGCGTTTCGTCGTCCTCGCCGCGTCCGAAGTCGTCAGCCCAGCACCAAATGCCGGCGAAGGTGACCATCGTCTGCACCGAAAGGTCGTTCATCGTGCCGCTGATGAAGAACTCGGGGGACAACATGCGCTTGCGGGCCATCAGACGCGCGCACCTTTGCTCATGTTGCAGCGCGAGTGGGTGACCCGCAGATTTCCATACGTCGTGGGGCCACCCTTTGAGAACGGCTTGACGTGGTCCAGGTGCACGTCGGTCGGGTCCACGCCATTGAGGCAGATGCCGCATATGAGCCCGTCGCGCTCAATAACTAGAGCCCGGAGGGCGGGCGAGATGCCAGGCCGGCGAGCGTCTGGGGCAACACCTCGGAACAGGTGCCACTCGAGCCACGATCGTCGTGGGAGCCAAGCCAATGGCCTAGGGCCGGGAGGGCCAACCGGCCGATACTGCTCGGGTTTCTTCTCATCCTCGACGTCCAAGAGGATCTCCATGAGGTGGTCTTCGTCGAACGCCAGCAGGTCCATGATCTGCGGGTAGTACTTGTCGACCAGCCTCTGGCGCTCAATCCAGCTCGCTTCGGTGATCACACTTGGTTGCCCAGGGATGAAGTTCCGGTAGTCCTTGGTCAAGACGTGTTGCTTTGTGGGTAGCATGGACTTAGCCACGATTCCTCCTGTGTAGAGCGGGAGTGACGTAGTGGTCAGGCCCCGGATCAACAGGTGTTTGCGCACCTGCCGGGGCCGTCTCAATACCTCCCAATGGTAACACGCGCGCCGCCGAATCTGCCTGTGGCGCAACGGTTCCGCCCTTGTACTCACACCACGGGCACCCCATCAGCGGGCACCAGTGACAGTGGGTGCTCATCTCGCGGGTCGTGCCGCACGGACCTGCGCGACGGCCTCCGCAATGCTGATGGGCGTCTGGCCTTTGCGTGCCTTCATGGCGAGGTAGGCGAGCCATCTGGCGGCGTCGCGTGGGCTGAGTCCGGCCCGGATGGCTTCGGAGTGGGCGGTCTTCGGGGTGGCGTTCATGCGGTCTTCCCTCTCGGGTTGATGTTCTCGGCGTTGCGGGTGAGCTGGGTCAGGAGGTCGGCCCGTCCGTGGCGGCGCAGAGCCTTGTCGATGCCGCCCGTCGACAGCCCGAGCCGGTGCGCGAGGTGGGCGCTGGTGGTGGCGGGGTCGTGGCGTAAGAGCCACGCAATGTCCTCGACGAGCGCGCCCGGCCGGACGGTCTGCCCGACGTCGGGTTGCTCGGTGGGGTTGTCGATGTCGTCCCATGCGGCGGGTGGCGCCCAACCGCGTCTGATGGCGCGGGTTCGGGCAAGGTCGGAACTGCCGGGGGTGTGTTCGGTCGCGGCGTAGTGGTTGGCGATCGCAGCCCACAGGGTCGGGTTGATGCGTGTGCCGGCGCCGCGCTGGTGGTAGGCGATGGTGACGGTGGATTGGCCTGTGGCTGCCGCGATGTTTTCGCAGGTGTGCCCGAGCCACGCGAGGGCCTGGAGTCGCCTGGTGGCGCCGTGGGTGGCGGTGAACCCGGCAGTGGCGGTGCTGATGTCGGCCGTGAGGATGGCGCGGATGGTGTTGCGCCCGATGTGGGCGTGGGTGCCGTGGAGGATGTCGGCGATGGCGTCGGGGGAGATCCCGCACGCTGACCCGATCCACGCCCTTGAGTGGCCGGTGTTGGCCCACGCTTGGACCCGGTCGACGGCTTCCTGCCGGCTGGGTGGGGCGAGTTGGCCGGTGCGGTGCATCTTGGTGAGCCGGTTCTTGCGGCGTTTGCAGGGTGGGCAGGTGCAGGAGGTCCAGAGGGAGCCGGGTTGACGGATGCATGACGAACTCACAAGAGCACCCGGCCCGTCTCGGCGAGTTCAGTAGCCTTACCGGGCATCCACAAAATTACGTCCTCGACTGCGGCGAGTCCGGCTCGCGAGGGGTGGGGGTCGTGGACGAGTTGCATGTCGGTGTTGCCGACGACCTCGTGACCGAACGGGCCGCGAGGTGAGGGTCCACCGAGGAGGACGAGCCCGGCCATGTTGTTGTCGACCCATCGGCGCAGGGCTGGCCACTCTTCGAAGGTGTCCGGTTCGGCGTGGCCCTCCTTGATGGGGTAGTAGAGGACGACGTCTCCGAGGCTTTTGGCGTAGTCGGTGAGCGCTTCCCACCATCCTTCCGCCATCCCGAAGTGCGGCACGTCGAGGATTGGCTCGTCGAGCAGCGAGGCGACGGCGGTGCGGAGGCAGTCACCCGGGATGCCGTCCGCATTGTGCCCATCCTGACGGGTGGGGCACGCGGTGATGGTCTGCGTGTGGGGGGTCATCAGTCGGCCCTCGCTTCGAGCCGGTCTGCGACGAGCACGGCCAGCGCGTAGGCAGCCCACATGTCCTTCGCGAATCCGTAGAAGAATCCGGGGGCCGCCTTGGTGCCCTTGCCAAAGTTCTTCTGGCCGCAGGCGAACCTGTCGACGAGCGCCTGCGTGATGTTGGAGTCCTTCGCCGCGTTCGAGTGGCAGTGGTGCATCTTCACGTCTTTGCGGACGATCAGCTTGGGTTCGGAGTGGGGGTACCAGTTGCCGCGGACGGCTTCGGAGAACCGGCCGATCCACACGCACGTCTCGAAGACCTCTTTGCCGACGGCCATGCCGTAGGAGGCGATCATTTCGATGGCCACGTGGTCGGCGCTGAAGTCGTCGGAGCCGGTGAGGATGGCGCGCCGGAGTTTGTCGTTGGCGATCTTGCCGACCTTAATGGGTTCGCAGTCGTCAGATTCGATGAGGGCGTAACCGGATTCGGTGTTACCGGGGTCAATGGCCAGGATGCGCGTCACGACGGTTCCTCGCTCACCTTGTCGTCGAGTCCGGCGAGGCGGGCGATCACGGCGTCGTACTCTTCGACCGTGATGGCGTCGCGGTGCTCGACGGGCCGGCCGATGGTTTGCCCGATGAACTCGGCCTGCCGGTCTTCGGGGCACCCCTTGCGGGTGAGGGTGGCGAACATCTTGCGGCGGTGCTCGGCGGACAGTTTCGCCTCGGCCACTTCGCCGGTCACCACGTCGGCGTCTATGGGCTCGTCGGCCGGCGTGGGCGGCGGGGTGACTGCGGCGCGGAGCCGGTCGGCGGACGACTTCGGCGCGGCAGCCTGCGCGGGCTGGGCAGACTGCTCTACCTCAACCTCATCGGGGGTGTAGACCACGCCGTAAAGCGCCTCCGGGCACGCCAGCCGGGCGCACGCGGAGATCGCGCGCCAGGACAACATCGTCGCAGGCTGCTTCTTGTAGTTGTCGTTGGAGGTGAGGCCCATCTTGGCCGCCCACGCCATGTCGCGGACAACGACAGTCGGCTCGTCGGGGTCGTCCGCGCGCGTGATGGTGCACGTCGCGGTGGGCGGCTCTTCGGTGACCTTGATACGCAGCTTGTGGCCGGCACGGCGCACGTTAGACGCGATGAGTTCACCACTGGCAGAGGGCTTCCCCTTGATCACGGTGATCCTGTAGAGCGACTCGGCGAACGAGAGGCCCATCGAGGCACCGAGCCCGACCGCGATGAGGACGTTCGCGGGGTTGTTGCGATAGTCGGCAGGTAGAAGCGACTGGGCTGCCCCTTCGTCGCGGCGGGTGACGGCCTGCGACCAGTTCATCTGCTGGGAGATGTCGGCCGCCGGGTTGACGGTCAGTTCGGTGCTCATGGCTGGGCCTTTCAGAACGGAACGTTGGTGGTGTCGGCGGCGAGTTCCGCCTGGAGTGTGCGGATGACGTCTCGCTTGGCGCGGCGCTCGGCTTGGCCGTAGCCCATCTCGCGGATCTCCTGCGGCGTGGGTGGGGTGGGGGCATAGAACCCCTCCTCGACGCGGCCACGGATGGACTGGTAGCCCTCGATGAGGGCCAGCACTTCACACTGCTCGAAACCGCGCCGGTCGATGCGGAGATGTAGTCCGTCTTCATCGAGGACGAACGTGTAGCCGTCGTGCTTCCATGTCATCTGGTCGGGAATGTCTGCGCTGCTCATGAGGTCTCTTCCTTGGGTCCGGTGTAGATGAGGGCTGTGCTGTCGCCGCGCGCGTCTCGGCGGGCGACCTTGGCGCCGTCGAGGGTGTAGCCGTACTGGGCCGAGCCGAGCACGTCGAGCACCTTGGCCTTGATGCCGGGGAGTGACTTCTCGGCCCGGTAAGCGGCCCCCCACTGTTCGGCGAGTTCGGTTGGGATGGTGGCGCGTTCGCCGCGCTCAATGTCAGGGTGCAAAGCGCGGATCACGTCGTACTCGCATTCCATGCCGGACAGTGCTGGGCCTGCGTCGTCGTCGGTGAGGGAGTCGTAAAACGCGCGGCAGGTCGACACGAGGCCGTCGATCAGTTCGTCGTCCCGCTCGACATAGAACGACGCCAGGTCGAACGGCGACCCGAACAAGGTGGCCAGACAAACCCGTTGGATCTTGGGCGCCATCGCGAGCTGCCACAGTGATGAGGCGAGGTAGTAGGCGGGCACCTCTTCGCGCCACGCCCAGTCATCCTTGGACGTCTTCGCATCCACGAGCATCCACTCACGGGTCACTGAGTGCTCGACGAGCATGTCTGGGGTGGCCGCGCACCAGTCCTCACCATCGAGCACGTAGGACGGTTGGCGGCGCAGGTCCGACCATTCGGGATTCTCGTCGAGCCACCAGTCGAGGACGGCGTTCTCAAGCATCGTCCCGCGCTTCATGGGGCGCGACTCGGGGTCACCGGGGATGTCACCTCTCATCTGGTGCCACATCTTGCGCGGCGATGACCACGGCGAAACACTGAGGATCGCAGGCACCTTGCTGGCCGTCACGAGTCGCATCCATTCCGCGTCGCCGGGGGTCATTCTGCGGCCTCTCGCACTGCGTTGCGGCGCGCGCGTGCTTCCTTCTCTGCGTCGGAGCGGCACTGTTTGCACCGGCCGTTAGATGAGCGGGCGTACGGGCTGGTCATGTCGTGCTGGTTTCGGCAGACGCGCCGCAGTCCCTCACGTATGGCGGCGCGATCCTCTGCGTCCATGCCTCCGCGGATGCCGTACTGGTCGCCATACTTCGGGTTCACGTTCACGAGCGCATCATTGGCGCAGGCAGCTAGCACTGAACATGAGGCGCAAATGGCCTTAGCATCGGCACCGTCGCGACGGCCCCAGTAGCCGCCCCGCTCGGTGTAGAACAGGTGCATGGTGTGAGGGCCACACGCGGCGGATGCTTGCCATGACAGGTCGCTCATGATGAGTTCCACCCCCGGCGGATGTCGTTGGTGGCGTTGATGATCCGCTGCCGGAGTGCGACGGCGGCCAGGACGAGCACGAGGAGCACACGCTCGGTCAGGTGTGGGTTCATGACGGGTCCGCCTTGAGGCAGGCGCGGCAGACCGGCGCCACGTAGTAGCGGGCTTGGATGGATGCGGACTCCCCGCAGCACGTGCAGGTGAAGAAGGTGCGGAGCCCGCCGGGGGTGTTCACGGTGACGACGTGGTGGCGCACCTGGTGGATTTTGGTGCCGACGAACGCGGCGAACGCGAGGAGCGCGAGGACGGCGACGGTGACTGCGACCTCCATTACTGCTCACCCACGATCAGACGAGCGATGGCGAGCGCGCGGTCGGGCGGTGTCGGGGTGTACTGCCGACGAAGGGCGGCGTCTTCGAGCCAGTCGGCTAGTGCAAGCCCAACGCCGGGGTGCATCATGGCGATGTAGGCGGCGTTCGATCCGTCTTGCGGCTGGATCCTGCCGTTGATGTTTGCGATGAAGCGGGCCTGCTCGCGCTTCGTACCAGATGCAGGAGCGATCCGAGAGCCTTCGGAACCTTCGGCGGATACGCGCCAAGGGCCATCCGTCGCGATGTCTGCTCGCATCCGGAGTGTGGCGGCTGCCTTACGCAGCAGTTCGGCGGTCATCACGCGCCCCAACTCTCGGAGCCTTGCTCAACCCTGAGGGCGACGCACGCGGCCTCATTGGCCTGGTCGCGCCCGTCGAAACACACCGGGTCGTGCGGGCAATCCGCAACCCAAGCGGGCACGTCAGGGTCGGACTCGAAGTGGTCGACGTCCCAGCCGCGCATGGGCACCCACAACCATTCGGTCATGGTCCCGGTGTGGACGTGGCACCAGATGAGCCCGTCGAGGTCGAGGATGACATCTACGGTGTTGCCATCGTGCGCTCGGTATGTGCCCGGTTGTCCTTGGGGGCGTTCCGTCTGCGTCGGCGTTTGCCGCATGACGTGCGACGGGCGGTACGACGACGTGGGGGGCAGCCGGTGCGGTTTGCACGTGCACGACGTGGTGCAATCGTCGGAGCTCATGACGGCTTCCCGTCCACTTCGCTTGGGTCCGCAAAGTTGGCCTTTCCCGGGTGCAGGATCACGGTGTGCCCCTGGGCAAGTTGGTCGCTCACCCATGCGAGTAGCCCCGCGCGGTCGTGTTGATCGAGTAACCCGATGTCAACGCGGAATACGCTCATGTCAGTGCCCCGCTTCGATGGCGGCGTGGAGGCGGGCGTTGAGGGCCTGCCGTTCGCCGGCCGGGAGCGCGTCCCAATCGGGCGCGAGGTCTGCGTCCGAAGGGTTGCCGTCGCGTTCGGGGCAGCCGCACGCTTCGGGGGTTTCGCCGCACACGACGCACTCGGCCGAGATCGTCTTGAGGAAGATGACGAACCGGGCGCCGTCCTCGAAGTGCTCGAGGTAGGTGTCGGTGGCACCGGACGTGCCTGCCTTCTCCCAGAGACCCCCAACCACGGTCATGATCTGGCGGGCGTCGGCGATCGGGTCACCGCCCGGGTTGATGACGTGCGGGTGGAAGCCGACGTCAACCCGATCCGAGTGGCCGTAGAGGGTGACGTCAGGCGCGTAGGGAAGGTCGCCAGCTTCGTCGAGCCATTCGACGACGGCGTTGAGTGCACGGAGCTGGCGGCCGAGGAGGTCGGTCTGTGCTGTGTTCATGCTGTCACCGCGCTCGGGTCGATCATGCGGTCGAGGAGGTCAAGCGCTGAGACCTGCAAGATGTCGACAGTGGGCTGTAGCGCCGAGCCAGCCGCCGAGCAAGCCGCCGAGCAAGCCGCCGAGCAAGCCGCCGAGCAAGCCGCCGAGTAAGCCGCCGAGCCAGCCGCCGAGCGAGCCGCCGAGCGAGCCGCCGAGTCAGCCGCCGAGTCAGCCGCCGAGTAAGCCGCCGAGCAAGCCGCCGAGTAAGCCGCCGAGCCAGCCGCCGAGCGAGCCGCCTGAACGACCGGTCCAGCCGACTGCGCAGCGACCGTGTCGACGATGCGGCGCAGGTCACGCAACGACTGCGCCTCCGCGTTGAGCCCGGCGCAGTCGAGCCATGCCGGGGTGTAGGTGCGGATCAGCCAGTCGATCGCGAGGTAGGAGCGGGCTTCGTCCTGCCCATCACCAGCCGTGCCGATGACACGCGACAGGTACGGCACGAGTGTCTGCCGGTCATCGTCGCCCCACGTGTCGTTGAGATTCATCGTGAAGGCTCGGATCACGCGCGACACGCACTGTGGCGCGTCCGTGTTCTTCTCCCCGGCGAGCCACGCGGCGGCCTCGTTGAAACAGTGCCCGTCGTTGAAGCTCTTATGGGAGCCCTTGTCGAGGGTGATGGTGTCGAGCGCTGCTAGGCGCTCGGGGATGATGATGGTGCCCATTGCGGTACCTTTCTTGTGGGTCGCCCCACCAGATGCGCTGTCGACGCGGTGGGGCGTCTTCTTTGCGTGCCGTCCCGCCCGGTCGCGGTGAGGGGGCACGCGACCGGGCGGTGCTCAGTGGCGCCCGCAGTCGTGTAGGCGGGTGCCGTCGGGGTGGGTGATGACGCGGCGGGTTTGGTTGTGGCACCGGAACTGGAACTCGCCGTTCCAGGCCTGAGCCACAATGCGTTCGCAGCGGGCCGCGATGATCGACTCAGCCTCGAGGGTGCTCATGATGGTCAGGCCGACTGGCCGACGCGGGGCAGTGCGCGGACGAAAGCCTCGAGGTCGTCGCGGAGGATGACGATGCGCCGGCCCCGCCTGGACGCGGGAAGCTCGTTGGCGTTGATGGCTGAGCGGATCTCGAACTGTGACAGTGACGTGAACCGTGAGGCGTCGGCCACTGTCATGCCGAGTGGTGTGGATTCGAGTGGGTTCATGTACGTAACGTAGTACCTACTTGGGAGAAAGCCAAGCCCCCACCCAAAGATTTCTGCGATTTAAGTATCAACTCAGTAGTTGCGTAGCACACTCAAGGCATGGGACACGCGCACGACATGCGGTTGGATGAGCACATGACAGACGAGACGCCATGGGCGCGCCTTCGCCGAATCGCCGACGCCAGGATGAGACGGCTCGGCCTCACCCAAACCTCACTGCACGCCGCAGGGGGCCCGTCCGTGCCGTGGATGACGCGGCTGCCCCACATCCAGGGCGACCCCGGAGTGCGGTACGTAGCGACAATGGCGAAGCTCGACCACGGGCTGCGCTGGCCCGAGGGAACCTCATTCGGGCTCGTCGCTGACGACCGCACCGACTGGGCGACCGACATCCTCGAGGACGAGGAGCGCGGACTGGTCGACATGTCCGACGTGAACTCCAACTTTGCGTGGCTGGTCGAGACGCGGCTGTCCGCGATGCCGGTCGACGCGGCCGAGTCCATGCGGCGCCAGATCGCGGCCCTGATGGGTCTACCTGTGCGCCCCGGAAGGTAAAGGGGCAGTAAGGGTTTGCCCAAGATTGCGCCATCCGCCGATCCGCCCAATACGGTGGCCGAGTAGCACTCACAACGGGGTCGTTGCGCCAGGCGTGCGACTTCGCTCACGGAACGAGGGGTATCCGATAATCATGCGCGACTGCAGCCAGTACATCGACCGTGCCAGGGCTGACGGGGTGCATGAGCTCTTGGTGGACCTGGTCGGATGCTGCCCGTGTGGGCATCCGGGTCAGATGGGCGAGCTGTTCGGGTTGCTGGAGTCGCGGGCGTTGTGCACTGAGGCTGAGCCGCGAACGGTGCTGCGCGCCGTGTCCTGAGGACTTTAGGTACACCATTGGGTGTAAACCCGAAATTGATGATGGCCCCTGACCTGCGTTTGTGCAGGTCAGGGGCGTGGGCCCCGTCGGGCTCGAACCGACGACCGGCGGATTAAAAGTCCGATGCTGCGCTAGAATCGTAGACGTAAGGGTCACGTTTCCGCAGGTCAGAGCCTCGCGGCACTACCCGACAATACTGCACGGTATCGCCGACTAGGGTACAAGATTGGGTATCACGGTGGACAATGGTGGGATGACACCAGTAGCAGGTAGGCGAACGCGCGGCGAGGGCTCGATCTTTCAGCGCAAGGATGGGACGTGGGTCGGCCGGGTTGACCTCGGGTGGGTCAACGGCAAACGCATCCGCCCCCAGGTCACCGCGCCCACGAAGCGCGAACTGACACCCAAATTCCGGGCCCTCCAGCGCGAGGTCGCGGCCGGCATCATGACCGACTCATCCACGGTCGGCGACTGGCTCACCCACTGGCTCGACACCGTGGCCGCGCGGAAGGTGCGGGCGCGGACCCTGATCGTGTACCGCGGGTACGCCACCACGTGGATCCTCCCCAGCGTGGGACGTATCAAACTCGCGGCCCTGCGCCCTGAGCACGTACGCGCGATGCATCAGACGATGCGCGACGCGGGCAGGGAGGAGGGCACAGTGCGGCAGGCTCACATGATCCTCCGCCGGGCCCTCGTGGTCGCTGAGCAGGAGCAGAAGGTCAGCATGAACGCCGCGGCACTGACCGACCCGCC
>JBBSVB010000029.1:0-12993 GCA_038233875.1 Actinomycetales bacterium
CGTCGTGGCCGACGACGCTGAGTTTGTGGCGGGAATGGTCGGCGCTGGAGTGCCGCAGGCGCGTGCGGACATGATGCTGGGGATGTTCCTTGCCTCGCGCAACGGTGAACTCTCTGCGACCGACTCAGCGCTTGCCGACATCCTCGGACGCCCAGCGACCACGCTGAGGGCCTACCTGGGCGAAGTCCTCGCCACAGACTGACCTGGGCCGGGCACCCAAACAGGCAAAGGGGACCCCTGGGGGCAAAACCCCAGGTCGGCATTCATCTTTGCCTGTTTGGGTGCCCGTTGGTCAGGCGAGTAGTTAGACGCTGGTGGCCTTGCGCAGCCAGCGGCCGAAGAGTTCGGCTGCGACACTCACCGCAAAGGAGGCCAGTAGCACCGTGGTCACCACGGGAAAGCGGAACACCGCAAGATTCTCGGCCAGCAACCGACCCAAACCGGCGGCCCCGACCACGCCGACTACGGCGGTGTCACGCACGCAGATCTCAAACCGGTAGAGCGTGTAGGTCAGTAAGTGATGCCCAGAGGGCGGAATGATCGCCGCGATCGCCGCCACCGACCCGCGCACTCCTTGATACCGCAACGCGTCCCGCGCCCGCGTGTCGATGCTCTCCCACGCCTCGGCAACCAGACGCCCGAGTATGCCGCCCGTATACAGACCCAGCGCCAGCGCACCCGGCAAGATCCCGGGGAACAGCGCGAGCAGCGCCACGATGGCCCACACCGTCGGAGGCACCGACCGCAGCACCAACAACACGAACCGGGACATACCCCAGCCGACCCACCCCAGCATGCGGACAAACCGACCGGTCTGCGCCCCGCGGACCGCACGCGGAGCCGTCGCCAGCGACCCCAAGATCAACGTGATGGCCACCGCGACCGCCATCGCCAGCACGGCCATGGCTAGCGTGTCGGCCACCGAGCCCAACAACTGGCCCCAGCCGTCGAGCGGCAACTGCGGCGGCCACAAATCATCGAGCAAGCTGCCCGACAGCATCCGAGTTCGCTCCGAGGTCAGCCCGGCCAGCGACACCCCCGAGGCCCACCACGCCACCACCAAACCCACAACGCTCACGACCGCCGAGTTCCGCACCCACCTCGAGTCACCCCCGCCCCGGCGCTCTTTCGCCCCGCTCTGCTCAGGGGTCGGTACGCCTTCCGCGAGCGCGGAACGAGCCGGCCCACTCGGCATACAGTCGCTCGATGCGGCACCCTGTGCGCGACCGGGGGACCAGTCCGCACAACTGCTGACCGCCATATCCCCACGCACCTTGGTGCTCCAAAGATCGACCACCGCCGAGATCAGAATGACCGCGCCGATCAGCGTCCACACTTCGTCCCAGTTGCGTGACTGCAGGCTGACCACGAGCTCCTGGCCGAGCCCGCCAATCCCGACCACCCCCAGCAGCACGGCCGACCGGATTGCGCACTCGAATCGATAGAACGAATACGACAACAGCAAGGGTGAAGCTCCCGGCAACAACGCGTAGGCCAACGCTGGCAGCCGCCGTGACCCTGCGCTGCGCAGGGCTTGCAAAGGTGCGTCCGGCACGTTGTCCAGCGTCTCGCCAAACACCTTCGCGGTCTGCGCGCCGAAGGGAATCGCAATCGCCAGCACCCCGACTAACGGGTCGAGGCCCAAGACGCTGACCAGCAGCAACGCCCACACCAACTCGTGGATCGAGCGGGCGGCGACGAGCATCCCGCGCACCACAAGGCGCAGGGCTCGAATGACCGCGGGAGGTCGCTCCGACCACGTCACGTTGCTGAGCACCAAGCCCCCAAGCGCGCCAATGATGAGCGCACCGAACGTTCCGATGGCGGCGAAGGCGATGGTGATGACCGCCCCGTCCAGCACAATCCGCAAAAACGGCGCGTCGAGCGCTGGGTCCAAGGCGGTGAACAGCAAGTCGTCGAGCAGTCGCAGGCCGTTGACATTGACCAGGCCCGTCCCGCTCGAGACCGCCCGGTACGCCGCCCACACCAGGGGTATGCAGACCAGCAGCATCCCCACAATGCGGCGCCGGCGCACGGTGCGAAGGCTGACCCGATCAGCCCGTTCACGCGGGGCTATGTCGGCCCGGGAGGTGGGGTCTCGCTCACGTTGTCGAGTCAGTGCGTGTTGAGTCACTGTGACCCGCTCAGCGCACGACGTAGAGGTCGGCGAGTCGGGCGTCGTTCAACTCAGCCACCGGCACGTCAAACACCATCCGGCCATCGGCCAAACCGATGGCCCGGGTGCAGTGCTGCCGGGCCAACTCAGGCTGGTGCAAACTCACGATCAGGGCTGAGCCCTGCGCGGCGATCTGCAGCAGCGACAGGATCTCGGCGGCGCGTCCCGGGTCCAGGCTCGACACGGGCTCGTCGGCCAAGACCAACTCCGCGTGCTGCACCAGCAGCCGGGCGATGGCGACGCGCTGACGCTCACCACCGGAGAGGCGCTCGGTGCGCTCGGAGGCCGCCCACCCCAGCCCGACGGCATCCAAAGCCTCACGCACCTCATCATCGGGTCGGGCGACGACCAGTGAAGACAGGGCTTTCCAGGTCGGCCACCGACCGAGTCGTCCGGCGTTGACGTTGTGCAGCACCCGCACCTGATCGATCAGATCGAGGCGCTGAGAGACCAAGCCGATACGTCGCTGCAGATCGCGCAGCCGGGCTGGAGCCAGACCCGAAACGTCCGTCCCGAGGACTTCGACGGTCCCAGCGGTCGCCGCCAGTGACCCGTTGAGCAGCGCGAGTAGCGTGCTCTTTCCAGCGCCACTAGGCCCTAACACGGCCACCCGCTCACCGCGATGGACCACCAAATCGAGGTCTTCTAACGCCTGATGACCGCCGAACCGTCGCCCCACTGAATTCAGGGAGACGACGGCAGGCTCAGCCTTCATACAACTTCCTGGTCACGCCAACAGGCCCTGCTCTTGCGCGACCTTCTTAATCTGGTCGTAGTTAGCGATGTCGGTCTCGATGAAGGACTCGGCCCCGAAGAGCTCGAGGATGGCGGCGTCGTCTTCATTGGCCGGGTCTAGTCCCAGCAGCAACTCGGTGACCGCAGCCAACGTGCCCTCGCCGAACGTCTCATCAACGTCGGGACGGGCCAGCCAGTGGTAGTCGTAGTAGGTCGGGGTTTCCAAGAGCAGTACCACGTTGGACAGGTCGACCTCACCGGCCTCGACGGTGGCGCGCCACACCTGCGAGTTGAGGGCGCCGACCTCGAAACTGCCCGCGGCGACAGCCTCAATCGTGGCGTCGTGCGACCCGGAGAACCCAGGCTCGCCGGCCAGGTTGGCCTGGTCGAAGCCGCCTTCCTCCATGAAGTATTGCGGCATCAAGCGGCCCGAGGTCGAGGTCTCACTGCCGAAGGTCAGCGACTTGCCATCGAGCGCCGTCAACCCTTCGACCCCGTCGAAGGGCTCGATGCCCGCTGAGGTGTTGGCGATGAAGACGCTGGTGAATTCGGCGTCGATGTCTCGCTGAGCGATGGCCTGGGCACCTTCGACGCGCGAGGCCGCCTGCACTCCAGTCAGTCCACCCATCCAGGCGATGTAGACGTCGCCGATCTCGAAGGCGCGCACCACGGCGGGGTACTCGGTCACCGCCTTGTATTCGACCTCAACTCCAGTGGCCTCAGCAAAACGTGCGGCCACGTCGGGATAGAGCCGGTTCAGCAGCTCGGGGTCTTGGTCGGGGATCGCCGAGATGCTCAGTGCGCCAGCGGCGGCCGCAGGCGCGGCCGAATCGGTAGCCCCCGAGGTGGTCGCGTCTGTGTCATCGGACCCGCAGGCGGCCAAGAGCGCTAGGGCGCTGACCCCGGCCGAGCCCAAGAGGACGGTCCGGCGGCGCGCTGTTGTGTGGGCCTCGGGCCGTTGAGAGGTCGTCATCAGTGGTGGTCCTTATCCATAGAGGGGTGTGCGGGCAGAAATGAGACGGCCCCAGCGATGACCGCGACGGACAGCAGGTATGCCGCGCTCGTCGGGTTGCCGCCCAGCAAGGGATCGCTGAAGCCGAGTTGGACGTGGAGGGACAGCGCGGACAGGACGGCAATGCCGACGGCGACCTTGCCCAGCACGGACGCGCCTTGGCGGGCGGCCATCAGCAGCAGGGCACCCACGATGATCAGCACCAGACCGCCGAGCATGTTGTAGAACCCCAGGCTGATCGACAGGTCGGTCGAGGCCAGGCCAGCGCCTCGGGCTGCGAAGGGGTCACCAAAAGAGCCGACAACGCTGTACAGCCCGAGCGCGATCGCCAGCCCACCCCATACGGTCCCGAGGGTTTTGCCGTCGGTGAGTCGAGCTCGAACCGCGTCCACCGCGAAGACTCGACCCGAGGAACCGAGCAACAGCGCGATGTGGATGGCAATCATCATCCAGTAGGCCCACGGCCATTCGTTCGGCGCGTAGGCCACGGACATGGCGATAGCCACCGACTGGGCGATGCCGAGCAGGGCCGCAAACCGGATGTAGGCGCCGGTGATGAAGAGCACGGCCAAGATGGTCTCGGACAACAACACTCCCCAGCCGAAGATCTGGAAGTTGGGCAGCACCACATTCTCGACCACCCAGGTGAAGGGTGGGAAGACGGGGTGATCGACGGCAAATGTGGTGAACTTGTAGAGACCGTTGCCGGCGTCTTCGCCAAAGTTGGGCGCGCGCTTCCAGGAGACGTTGTATATCCACAGCAGGCCGACCACGACCCGCAAGATGGTGGCGCCGATGGCGTTGGGCCGCGTCACCTCGTCGGTTGCGGGGGCTAAGAGCCACCCAATAAGGGCTTTGATGTCAGGCACAGCGGAACACCTCTCGTCCGGATCGGGACGCGGCGTCTTGCACCTCGAGGGTGTCCCGGACAACGCCGAATATTTCTGAGACGGGCAGCGGCCCGTCGTGGATGCGCATATGTGGGTTGGTCACTGCGACCGGGTGCCACCAGGCGCCGTCGTTGGTGATGGTCGGCTCGGGCTCGAGGTTGTCGATCGAGACGTGCATGCCAGTGTCGGCAAAACCCTCTGCGGCCACGGGGCGAATCACGCGGTCTTCGCGGGCAATATTGGCCTGGTCTAGGCAGGCATGCAGTTCCTCGACGCGCGAGGGGTCTTCGTCGTACATGGTGGCTGCGACACGCACCCGAAAACCGAGGTCGTGGGCCTGCTCGATGCCGACCATGGCCTTGGCCCATGAGCCTTTGCCGCGCTGGGCGTCGTGCAAGGCGGCAGTGGCCGAGTCGAGACTGACTTGCAAAATCACCGAGCGGTCCATCGTTTCGAGCATTTCGCGGCGCTTGCCACGGCCAAATACCATCGCGTTGGTCAAGATGGTGCGCTCTAGCCCCTTGCCGGCGTCCACCAGGTCGCCGAGTCCCGGGTGCATAAAGGGCTCGCCGCCGGTCAGATAGAGCTCCTTGCCTCCCAGCTCGGCGAACTCAGCGAACGCTTGCTTAGCGACGTCGAGATCCAGCAGTCGAGCGTCGGCCTTGGGGGAGGACTCGGCGCAGCAGTAGGTGCAGGCGAGGTTGCAGTTGAAGTTCGTGTAGGCCCAGAGGCGGTGGCCGACCGGGGTGCGCTCGCCGAGGCTGAAGACGGTCGAGACCTTCACGCTTTTGCGCACGGCAAACCACCAGGGGCCGTTCGATGACTCGGCGACTTCACCGGCGAGGTCGTGGCCCACCAGCTCGGCCCAGACGGGCAGGTCGGTGGTGACGCTCTCTTCGGCGCTGCGTATGGCGAGGATCTGTCCCTCGTTCAGGCGGCGCATGGCGCGGGTGATGAGCAGGAGGAGACCGCTTCCGCAGTCCATGTCCCCACCGTCGACAAGGGCCTGGACGGCCCCGAGACCTGGGGGAGTTGACGGCGCGTTTGGTGTCGGCATTCTGGAAGACTACAACGGTGAGGGTGGTTATATAGGTGACAAAACTATGACGCCCGAGGCAAGGAATCCCGATGACCAGCACAGCGATGGAGCGTCCCGAGGACGCCGCTGCCCGATCTACATTCTGGGAGAACGTACATACCGGCCACGACGTAGACGGTGTGTCGTGGTGGCAGTCGGTGCCAGGTCTTTCCCTCGGGTTGGTCGACGAGACCGAGGTGCCCAAAGACCGAGCGATCATTGACGTGGGTGCCGGATGGTCAACGTTGGTGGACCATTTGCTCGACCTCGGATATACCGACCTGACCGCAATCGACCTCTCGGCCAGCGCATTGGCGATTGTGCGTGACCGACTCGGCCCCGCCGGGGACGACGTCATCTTGGAAGTCGCCGACGTCCTTGAGATGCGCCGCAACCGCCGCTACGCGCTGTGGCACGACCGGGCCGTCTACCACTTCCTGACCGAGCCCGACGAGCGCGAGGACTACCTCGCGACGCTGCGATATTGCCTGGCCCCCAACGGGTATGCCGTGGTGGCCACCTTCGGCCCCGACGGGCCGTTGACCTGCAGCGGGTTGCCGATCGTACGTTATACCCACGAGGATTTGGCAGCTGAGTTTCCCGGCTTCGAGTTGGTCTCCACCGCCGGTGAAGACCACGAAACCCCGTGGGGCAAGACCCAACAGTTCACCGCGGTGCTGTTACGCCGCGCCGACACGCAGGCATGAATCAGGCCACATCCGCACCGCAGCTCTCTGGTTTTACGAAACGCCACGACGAGCCGAAGCACGTAAAGGCCGCGGCGAGCACATCACCTTCGGCAGTGGCGTAGGCCAACGCCGAGGCGGCGTCCATACCACCGGCGAGGTTTCGGTGATAGTCACCCATGACGGAATGAGCCACGTCGTCGGGCACGGGGCTTCCGGCGGCAACCACGGTGGACACGCCCAGCGCCAAGAGGCTGGCGGTCATCCCGAGGGCTTCATCGCCGCGACGCACACTGACCCGCCCGCTCTCGCAGGCCGACAGCACCACGTGGGAGGCCCGGACCCGACGACCTTCGATTTCGTGGGCAAAAAGCGAGCCGTCGCGCAGCCTCAAACTGGAAAACAGCGGGTTTTGAGCGTGATGTTCACCGTGGGCAGCCACGTGGACAATGTCGGCGCGCGCGAAGGCGGCTAAGACGCCGGCCGTGGTCGACTCTTCGGCCGCTACGACGCGGCCGCTGCCCCAGGTGTCGATCACGGTCGCCACTTCGTGGTCGGCCATCGGCACATCGGGCCCCGCCACGGCATACACCGAGGGCTGGGCGTTCATTTCGGTCTGCCGTCGCGCCCACATCGTGACCGATCTTGCCACTGTGGTTGGTGTGCCACGCCTGCTCGGCAACATCCCCCACGGGACCAGGCTGAGCGTCGGAGTGGGCACCACGACCAAGGGGGAGTCAGTCAAGCCGTGCTCGGCGAGGACCGTGAGCAGGAGAGAGTCGAGCTCCCGAAGGCGTTGGGCGAGGGAGGAGCGGACGACGGCATACATCGGGTGGGACGGCGGCACACGAGCTGCGGCGTTGAGGTCGGCCTGCGTGGCACGGATGCGGTCGGTGATGACGGACAGGGCGCCGAGGTGGTGCAGCGATGGAACTCCATCGGGCGTGACCAGCACGGCATGCCATTGGTCGCCGCTGATGAACGTCGACAGCAGCGCGACCCCCGCTGACCGGACCGCCACCTTGATCTGCGCCGTGGTCGCTGGCCCCGCATCGGGGGCCGCGTTATCGGTGTCCACTTCTGTGGCCCAGTCCAGTTCGCGAGTGGCCTTCTCGGCGCGTGTGACTTCCAGGCGCAGGGCAGCGTCCGACATATCCGGTGGCACTTGGCGAAGGTCTTCGCGGGCCTTGCGCAGGCGGCCAATGGCCTTGGCTCGCTCAGGATCCTCGGACGTGCGAACCGGGGGCAGTGTTCGGATGACATCGCGCCACAACTCGGTGCGAGCCAAGACCTTGCCCGCCGACCCGCCGCGCATGGCTAACTCGAGGTCAAAGCCGATGAGTTTCGTCGCATGCACCGTCAAAGCGGTCCGCAAATCTAGACCGGCAGATTGTCGACCGGCCGCAGCCAAATCCATGGCAGCCCGCTTCAAGGTCCGGACAGCGGATCGCTCCTGCCCGCTGCCTGCGCTGATTTTGGCCGACACGTGCCGGGTATGCAGGCGCGTGGCCAAGTGAGGGGACCGCAATAGCGAGGAAGCCCGGCGCAGCGCGTCGCGAGCCTCGGCGTTCCGACCTTGATCGACTAAAGCTTCGGCCAACAGGAGCGTTGCGCGATGCCGCGTCGGCGTTTCGAGGTCATCGGCAGCAGCTTCGGTCAACGTTCGGACTAGGTGCTCCCGGCTGGGAGCCGAAGGGGCACCGAGGCCGCCAGCCTCCAACTCGACCAACAGGGCAATGCGCGTCCAACCCGTCTCGCCACGTCCCCGAAAGCGCTGCCGAGAAGTTGCGGCGTGGGTGCGGGCCGAGGCCGTGTCCCCGATGAGGATCTCGCATCGGGCCAGATCCAGCTCGATTTCGCCACGATCATGCTCGCTACCATCCTCAGCCGCGTGCTCCAGCGCAGTGCGGAGCACTTGGAGTGCCTCGTCAATCAGCCCAGCTTCGAGCATGACCCGGGCCCGGTCCAGCCGGGCGATCGCTCGATCGACCTCGACATCCATCGCGTCAGCGCGCTTCATCAAGGACAATGCGGTCGGGAAGTTGCCACGGAGGAATTCGGCATACCCCTGGTTGTGGACAGCCATGAAGAGCAGGTCGGCTCGGCCTGCCACATCGGCCAACGTGGCGGCGGTGGCCAGGTCAACTGAGGCTGCTCCGAGTTCGCCTACATTGCTCAATAGCGAACTGCGATTGAGGAGCAACTGAACTTGCGCCTCGGCTGCCATGAGGCTCCGGCCTTCTTCGGCTTCCCGGAAAGCCGCGAGTGCGCCGACCGGGTCCCCGCTTCGACCTAGCAGGCTTCCCCGCTGCATGTCGCACAGGGCTGCGATGTCGTGCCAGCCCATAGCGACCACCTCTTCACGCAGCGCGACGAGTTGTTTTAGTGCATCCGCCAAGGTGGAGTCCTCGAACGCAAGCCAGGTGCGTGTCAGCCGGATGCCAAAGATCAGTCGCGCACACCGATCATGTGCCTTGCCTCCGTGGTCCGTGACCGAGTCGACGTGCTTGTGGGCGCGCTCCAAAAGGCTTCGGGCTTGCGAAACGTCGGAGTGATTGAGGGCAGAGCGGGCCTCGGCCAGCAAGGCCTCACCTGCGGCCAGTAGGTCGCCAAGGCGGGCGTCGAGATCTTCGCCTCTGACGTATCTGCTGGCCCAAGCAGTTGTCCGTTCGGGTTGGGTGGATGCAAGCGTGTCGGGGTCCACCCAACCTACTTTGGCACACAGCCAAGACGTAACGCTCGGCTTTAAGGTGCCCACCCAGGGAGTTCGTGGCTGACTGCTCGCCAGCCACGCTCCACGGCCACTCTCTGCTCGACTTCTGGCGTCGAGGGGTCCGAAGCGAGGTGCTGGGCGAGTTGACCGGCGAGCACAGGGGCCGCGAAAGAGGTCCCGCTCCACGTCCCGAACCCACCAGTGAAGTCGTCGGGGTCGATAGTGGCACGGTTCAGCCCGTCATGCTTGAGAGCGACAGAGGCTTGTCGATCCCCGTTCATGTCGGTTGGCAGAGTGCTGATGAGATTGGCTCCCATCCGGTGGCACGACACCCAGGGGCCAGCGTTGCAGAAGTAGGCCACGTCCCTCCCGTTGGGATTGAGCGCGCCCACGCTGACTACCGGGATGAGGTCGGCGTGGAATCCGGCGACCTGGCCGGCGAACGCGGCAGGGTGAAACGGTGTCAAGGTGGCGTCGTTGCCCGCCGCAGCCACCACGGTCACGCCCCGCTGACCGAAGCCGGTCAAAACTCGGCGCAGCATCGCGTCCGTGGCCGCATCCGATGGATCTTCGTAGTAGTAGCCCAAGGATAGGCTCAACACGTCCAAGAGGTCATCGGCCGAGCCGGAGGCGAGAGCCTGAGCCTGGCGAATCAGTAGGGCCACAAGCGTTTGGATCAACAAACTTTCTGTCACCACGCCGTCACCGCCCAAGACGGGCACGCCGAGGATGCGGGCACCGGGACAACGCTGGCGGATGAGCCCCGCGATGAAGGTCCCGTGGCCGACGTACGGGCTCAGTGAGCCGTTGAGCGGGTTCATTTGAGCGGGCGGGAGCGTGTTCATCGGCCCGTCCAAACCAAGCAACACCCCGCTCACTTCGACATGAGAAGTGGCCGACGACGGGTCGGCAAACCACGGGTGTGGTCCGAGGCCGGTGTCTGGTACGACCACAACGGGTGCCCGTTTCAGACCAGCAGTTGTGGTGGCGGGGTCGGGCAGCACCACTGCTGCTGGGGAGCGACCGCCACTGCCCGGAATGGCGTACTCGCCCGGCCCTGTCGGTGACCAGTACGGGGTGGGCGACCAGTAGGGGGACGTCGGTGACCAGTAAGGAGTGGGGGACCAGTAAGGGGTACCGGTGAAGTCTGCGCAAGCCACGATGATGTGGTTCAAGCCGACCATGCTGTCGTCGAGCCCGACAGCGCGAAGTTGCTGCAGCACGGGCCAGGCATCAACTTCGGGCGCATCCTCGGCGGTTTTCGCCTCCCCTGGACGGACCAACGTCACGGAGGTAACCCAGAATTCGTCGAGAATTTCTCCCCCGACTCCGTCATCGCCGACCCCTAGAGCGGCGGCAACTTCATCGAGCTCGTCGTCAATGTCAAGGTCGAATCCTGATTCCTTCACCACTTCCCGGATTCGGTCCAAGATGCCTTCCCTGCCGCGCCCAGGGGCACCGGACACCAGAAGCGCATTGCCCACGTATGCCGTGGGTGCCGGGGGCTCCCCTGTCGTCAGCGGAATGGCCGTGATCGGATCGAGGACGCGAATACCGAAACGCTCGGCCACTGTCGGGGGAAAGGCGGGGACGGGAGCAGGGCTGGGTCGATCTGCTGCTGCTTCGTTGGATGAACTCGTCATCAGGGTGCCTTCCTAGGCGCAATCGAAGGAGTCACTACTCGGCCCTAGGAGCGTGGCCGTGTTGTCCTGATACATTTCGCGGGACCCCAGAGGTAGCCCGACGCCAGTGCGGTAACTCTTTGCTCACGGCGGCCCAGCCGCGCCGGACCGCGCTCGACCGGTCGATGCGGTTGATACTGCGGCTTGAGGCGAGATGCTCGGCAAGTTGACCGGCCAGCAGTGGGGCCGCGAAAGAGGTGCCGCTCCACGTCCCGAAGCCGCCGGTGAAGTCGTCTGGGTCCACAGAGGAGCGGTCTCGGCCGAGAGGCGATGAGCGTTGGGTGGGCTGGGATGAGCCCTGGAGGTCGGTAGGCAGGGTGCTCACCACCTCGACACCAGGCCGGTGGCACGAGACCCACGGCCCAGAGTTGCTGAAGTGGGCCACGCCGCCGTTGGGATTGAGGGCACCGACGCTCACAAGGGGCACGCTGTGTTTGCGCAGGCCAGTGGATTGACCGGCAAACGAGGCCGGGTGGAACGGTGCTGTGGTGGCGTCGTTACCTGCGGAGGCCACGACGGCGACGCCCCAAGCGCCCAACTCGGAGAGGACGCCGGCCAGAATAGGATCGGTGCTCTCGTCTCCCGGCTCTTCGTGGTAGTACCCCAGCGACAACGACAACACATCGAAAACGTCTTCTCCCGTCGTGTCGGTCATAGCTACCGCTTGGCGCACCAGGAGGGCTACCAGGGTATTGATGAGCAGTCGTTCGTGAACGCCGCCCTCGTCATCAATCACGCGTATTCCCTCAATCCGGGCTGAGGGACACTGTTGGCGAACAAGTCCAGCAATGAAGGTTCCGTGACCGGCGTAGCCGCGCACATGGGCATCGAGCGGGTTGTTCGGCAGCGGCGATGAAACGTCCATTGGTCCCCCGAGTCCCAGGCGCACGCCCGCAACACTTACTTCCCGGCGCACTTCGATTTCGTCAACAAACCAAGGGTGAGTGCCGATCCCGGTGTCCGGGACGACGACCACGGGGCGGCGGCGACTGCGACGGCGTGGTCCTAACGGCTTGGACATCGTCAGGGCCACCGGCCGGCGTTGCCCACTGCCTTCGGACCCGCACGCAAAGGCCGGGTGATCAAGTCGCACCTCGGAACGCTGCATCCCTTCGGAGCGGAGGCCTTCCAGCACCGGCCACGCATCGACCGGAGATGTCGACCCGCCCTGATGTGCGGGAGAGAGATGGACCTCGCTCACCCAGTAGCGATCGACGATGTCGCTCGCCATAGTGCCGAGCGAGGCCAGTTGCTCGGCAACGTCGTCGAGGCGTGTGTCGATGCGAATCGACAGGCCGGTGGTCGCCGAGGTCTCGGCCAGTCGGCGTACCCGGCTGCTTCGCGACCCCGCGGGCCTGCCGGTGACCAGCAAGGACTGACCCAGGTAGGCCGTGCTTTGCCGCCCGGCCTGTGACTCATCTGGGGCGCGGGAGGGGCGGTTGAGGGTGCGCGCACCGAATCGGAGAGCAGTATCCCTCCGCAGAGGTGGCACACCCGTCGACTGAACGCCGGGTGTGCCACTCGGTGCTGTACTCATCTTCGGAGCCTAGTCAGGGCTTGACGAGAGTGAGTGCCCCTTTGCCCGCCAAGACTGCGACAGTATTGTCAGCCGCCAACTGCGCCATCGCAGTTCGGGTCTCGATCGTGGCCGAGCCCAGGTGCGGGACCATTGCCACGTTGTCCAGCGCCAGCAGACCCTCGTGGACGGCCGGCTCCTTCTCGAAGACGTCCAGCCCGGCCCCCGCGATCTGCCCGTCAGCCAGCGCTCTCGCCAACGCCGCCTCGTCCACGATCGGCCCCCGGGCCGTGTTGATGAGGTATGCCGTCTCCTTCATCAACGCCAACTGCTTGGCTCCGATGAGGTGGTGTGTGGCGTCGTTGTAGGGGCAGTGCACCGAGATGACGTCGCAGGTTGTGAGCAACTCGTCGAAGTCCAGTCGGGTCGCGTTGAGCTCCTCGGCCACCAACGGGTCGCAGGCGGTGCGCGAGGAGTAGGCGACCTGCATACCGAACGCCTTGGC
>JBBSVB010000030.1:0-12890 GCA_038233875.1 Actinomycetales bacterium
CCGCGCACGAGCACACGGCACAACTCGCGTAACACCTTCGGGTCGTAGTCGTAACCCATCCCGAGGCGAAGTCGTTGCAACGCGCGCATCCGGGTGGCGGAGTCCAGTGAGACCCCCGCGAGGTCGTCGTAGGCGTTGATCACCCGCACGATGCGACTGGCCATCGGGATATCCCCCAGTTGCTCCAAGCGCCAGTACGGCGTCGCCTGGTGAGCCACCACGGTGGCCACGCGCGACAATTCGGCCGTGCGCGCCAGCAGCGTAGCCCCCGCAGTCGCGACCCTTCGTTGATCAAGGGCAGATGTGTGCGTCGTCGCGCCACCAGGGATGGGCCGTTGCAGCGACAACTGGCCCAGGTCGTGGAGCAACGCCGCGTATTCGAGATCCTTAAGCAACGGCTCTGAGAGCCCCACCTGACGCCCGACCGGAACCGCCAGCCGTGCAACGCGCGCGGCATGTCCAGGGTCGGTGAAGCCCCCTTGATCGGTGAGTTTGGACAAGGCCCACACCGTTTGCCGTTGACCATCGACGACGTGGGCCTGACGGCGCACTGCCATGAGCAGCAACACCAGCGGCACTACGAAGATGGCCACCGCCAAGGCCCCCACGGCGCGGGTGGCCAAGGCCGTCGAGACGGCCGTGCTGATGACGCCCAAACCGATGGTGCCCACGGCCTTGAACTCGTCGGCGAGCGCGTACCGCAGCACGGTGTGCTCTTGAGCGGCCCGCTCGTAGCTCCACCACATCATCTGGAAGGACAGCGCCACGCCAGCGATGCCGGTCATCGCCAAAGCCAAAATCCAATGGTGAGACGGCTCCCACTCGACTAACGCCCCCTGCAGCGATACCTTCCTGCCCCAGTCAGCCCGCACAGCCAAGGCCACGATTGCGGTGACGACTACCCGCATCGCGATGTCGGACAGGACAGGGAGATGCCCCATAAACACCATGCGCGGCACCGACGCCGCCGCCGCCGCCAGGCCGGCGGTCAGGGCGATGTATCCGGCACTGACGTCGACCATGACGCCACCGGGAAGCACGACGGTCATCGCCATCGCGATGCTGACGGTCATTCCGATCGGCTCTATTTTTCGTCCGTTGACGATGGTGATGGGCCGCGAATCGGCGACGACGATCACGATGCACGACACAAGCAGCCACACGGCTATTACGCCCGAGTGCGTCGGTGGCCACTGACGCTCGCTGACGAGAAGAAAGATGAGCAGGGCCACAGCTGCGACAATGAGAGTTTGGGCAAACCCCTGCTCAGCGATTATGCGCCTCACGCCCTGGCCTCATCGCTCTCCGGTTGCCAGGCTGCATACTCATCGCTCACCGCGGGGTCGTCGTGATCGTTCACGTCCACGGCCGACGCCAGGGCCGCGTCGCCGATCCGGGTCGGCTCCCATGGAGCGTTTTCCAGAGCACGGGCCAATGCCTCCACGATCTCTGGATCCAGGTGCGTTCCGGCCCGAAGGCGCAACCGTTCCAGGGCCTCCGGTCCGCTCAATTCTTCTCGATACGACCGGTTGGTGGTCAACGAGTCGAACGCGTCGGCCACGGCGATCACCCGGGCAAAAATGGGAATGGCGTCGCCTGCGAGCCCGGCCGGATAACCCAGGCCATCGAAGCGCTCGTGGTGGTGCAAGATGCCGGTCATGCCCGGCTTGAGGAACGCGATATCGGACAACATATTCACGCCAGCCTGCGGGTGCTCTTGGATCGCCGCCAGGTAGCTCACGTCGCTGGGCGACGTGCCAGGAGGCACTTTCGGCGACGCCGAGACCAGCCCGAGGTCGTGCAAGAGCGCGGCAAAGTTGAGGTCGTCGGCATGGTCGCCGGTGATGTTGAGCAGCGGTGCCATGTGGCGCGCGAGCGTGGCGACGCGCGAACTGTGACCGACCGAGTATGGCGTGGCGACCTCCAGGGCCCCCATCAACGTCTCGACGGTGCGCGCCTGGCTTCGTCGTTCGGCGGCGTTGCGACTGAGCGCCCATTGCGTCAGGAGCAGCGGAATGATGACCAGCACCGCGCTAAAGGGCCCGATGCCCACTGGCTGCCACAACACGACTAACAGCACCGCGACGAGCACGTGGACGACATATCCGGGTCCGAGACTCTGGATCACGAGGAGCGCTTCGGTGAAGGCATTTCGCCGCTGGGTGGCCGCAATCAGCAGCCCGATCAGCACGGCGTTGACCCAGACCAGCAGCACGTAACCGGCAAGCATCGGAAGCGCGACGTTGCTTAAAATCTCGCTCGGCGAGGGCATGCCCAATTCCGGGTCTTTCTTCCTGGTTTCGAAGTCGAGGCCGTTGACGGCGAAGTAGGTGGCCGCTCCTGCACCAGCCATGCACCCAGTCATGGCGGCATTCGAGAGCCACGACGCCAGACCGAAACTGCGGAAGTCACACAGGCTGCTGATGACCCCCACCAACACCGCACCCACCGGACCGGCCAGCACTATGGCGGCAGCCAAGACCACCGTGGTAAAGGACACACTCAAGCCCGCCTCGTACTCCATCTCGCGCATATTGGTGCCCAACACGCCCAGGGCCGACAGGACGACGACCGCCTGCCAGTTGATGTTCGACTGCGCGGTCAAACCCCACCAGCCCATGGCAAGGGTGAGTCCCCACATCAAGGTGATCACTGCATACAAAGGAAAAGACGAAGGGGACGAGCGCATCACGTGCTCGTCCCCCTCGCTTGGCGACCTCTTGGCCACCGACCTGCTTTACCGGCCGTTCCACATGACGACGTCGGCAAAGTTGTCCCGACCGAAAAAGAAACGGCTGACTGATGCGAACATGATGCTCCTCTTCTTGCACCCGACCTAGATGCCATGGTGTTCCTTTCTGAGGAACGCACCAGGATGCCCTCGTATAATCTCACAAAATGCACACGCACCAGCTACCGATTTAACGTCTTCACGAAAACTTGGGCGAGAATTTACCAATACCCTACACTTCCTGTCCGCAAGGTAGGCTGAGGGTCCCGACAACCCCAGAACAAGCCCGTCGTGCCGCAACCCTTGCGCGCTGGCTGCGGTTCTGGCCCACGCACGATTGAACAGATCAGGAGCACCTATGAGCAAGCGAGCACGCAAGCGCCGCGCCGGCAAGAAGAAGGGCGCAAACCACGGCAGGAAGCCGAACGCCTAGAGCAGCGATAACACAAATAAAGTGTGTGCCCCCGCTCCGTGGAGCGGGGGCACACACTTTATTGAGACCCGCAGGGCGGGCTACGAAGAACTGGTCTTGGTGACGGTGATGGACGTGATCCGGGAGATCACCTGCATCCGCAAGGCGCTGGGCGCTCGCTCCGCATGGCAGGCGCGACGGACGAGCGACTTCAACAGCAGGTCGCGTTCGTATTCGAGTAAACACGGCCCGCATTCATCGAGATGACTCTTTATAGCCTCGCGATCTTCGGGGCCTGCTTCATTGTCGACGTATTCGAAAAGCCGAAGAATAACTTCAGCACAATCGGTGCCATGCGCGTCTTTAGGTGCATTGGTATCGTCGTCGTTCATTTGTTCACCACCCCGTCCTTGATAAAACCGCGCTCTAACGCGTAATCGCTGAGAAGGTCACGCAATTGGCGTCGCCCTCGGTGCAACCGGGACATCACAGTCCCAATGGGCGTGCCCATGATCTCGGCGATCTCCTTATAAGCAAAGCCCTCGACATCCGAAAGGTAGACGGCCATCCGGAAGTCCTCACCGATGGCAGCCAGCGCACGCTTGACGTCAGAGTCCGGTAGGTGATCCAAGGCCTCCACCTCGGCCGACCGCAACCCACGCGAGGTGTGTTGCTCGGCGCGCGCCAACTGGTAGTCCTCCACCACGGCAGCGTCGGACTCTTTGGGTTGGCGCTGCTTCTTTCGGTAGGTGTTGATGTACGTGTTGGTCAAAATGCGATACATCCAAGCCTTGAGGTTGGTGCCAGGACGGTACTGATGGAAGGCCGCAAAGGCCTTCGCGTAGGTCTCCTGAACCAAGTCCTCAGCGTCAGTTGGGTTGCGCGCCGTGCGCAACGCGGCGCTGTACATCTGATCGATCAAGGGCATGGCTTCGCGCTCGAAGCGGGCAGCCCGATCGGCCGCGGACTCGAGAGTCACATCGACGGCGGCGTCGAGGTCTGCCTGGGTGTCGGCCGTGGCCGGTGTCTGGTCAGTCATCGCGCCCCAACTTACCGGGTGGGGCACCACGATCTGTGGGCGACCTACGGGCGCATCCACGGTGGCGAGCATTAACATCGTCCTCCAGGCTCCTGAGTGGGAAGTGGGCTGCCTAAGTGAACGACCATGCCCCATCGGCCATTCCCAAGCGGGGCCCCTCGGGATTCTTCGCAGAGCACCGAGGCGTCGTGGCACCATGTCGTAGTGACCGCTCGCAGCCCTGCCCTTGCCCCCGGGCTTCGCCCGCTGAAACAGTCCGCGAAATTACAGAATGTGCTGTACGAAATTCGTGGGCCTGTAGCCGCTCGTGCGGCGGCATTGGAATCGGCTGGGCACCGCATTTTGAAACTGAACATCGGTAATCCGGCTCTCTTTGGATTCGATGCTCCGGACACCATTTTGCGGGACATGCTGGCCGCCTTGCCGGGTGCTCAAGGATATTCGGAATCACGCGGCATCCTGAGTGCACGGCGCGCAATCGTGGCCCGCTATCAAGACGTGCCCGACTTTCCCGATTTCGATGTCGACGGCGTGTACTTGGGTAACGGTGTCTCCGAACTCATCATGATGGTGCTGTCGGCACTGTTGGACAACGGCGACGAAGTCTTGATTCCTGCACCTGACTATCCGCTGTGGACGGCGGCCACGAGTTTGGCCGGAGGCACGCCCGTGCACTACCTCGCCCAGGAGGACGACGACTGGAACCCGGGAATTGAGGACATCAAGTCCAAGATCACCCCGCGCACCAAGGCGATCGTGGTGATCAACCCCAACAACCCGACAGGAGCCGTGTACTCCAAGGAGATCCTCTCCCAGCTTGCTGACGTCGCGCGCGAGCACTCGCTGCTTATCCTCAGCGACGAGATTTACGACCGAGTGTTGTATGACGATGCTGAGCACGTTTCCATGGCCTCGGTCGCGCCGGACATGATGGTGTTGACCCTCAACGGTTTGTCCAAGACCTACCGCGTGGCTGGATACCGCGCGGGCTGGTTGATCATCACCGGTCCCACGTCCCACGCGACCGGGTTCCTTGAGGGCATCGAGCTCCTGGCATCGACTCGGTTGTGCCCCAATGTGCCTGCTCAGCACGCTATCCAGGCTGCCGTCTCCGGCTATCAGAGCATCCACGACCTGACCGGGCCCGGCGGTCGACTGGTCGAGCAACGTGACCTGGCGGTCTCGATGCTGCGCGACATGCCTGGGGTCAGTTGCGTCAACCCTAAAGGTGCGCTGTACGTGTTCCCGCGGCTCGACCCGGACGTCCATGAGATCCGCGACGACGTGCGGCTGTGCCTGGATCTTCTCGAGCAGGAGCACCTGCTGGTGGTGCACGGAAGCGGCTTCAACTGGCCGGCACCCGACCACTTACGCATCGTGACATTGCCGTGGGCCGGGGATCTGCGGGCCGGGTTAGAGCGACTGGGCAACTTCTTGTCCGGTTATCGCCAATGAGCAGCCAGGCTGCGAAGCTCCTGCAGCGTTGCCGGTGCCGGGCGGCTCGCTGATGTGCGGGCGCTACGCCGCGAGCGCGGACCCCGACGAGTTGATCGAGCTGTTCGAGATCGACGAAAACGCTATGGGCGAGCCGACGAGGTCATTGCTAGTGAACTCCCAGACCCCCCCGCCTGGTGCCAGCGACTACAACATGGCCCCGTCCAAGGCTGCCCCCGTGGTGGTGGCCCGCGAGGGGTCGCGTCAGTTGCGGCTGCTCAGTTGGGGCCTGGTCCCGTCGTGGGCCAAAGACACGCGCGGCGGTGCCCGGATGATCAACGCGCGCGCCGAGACGTTGCTGGACAAGCCGGCATACCGCAAGGCCGCCCGCACCCGGCGCGCCTTGGTGCCCGCACAGGGGTGGTACGAGTGGCAGGTCTCCCCCACTGCCACCACAGCGGCTGGTAAACCGCGCAAGCAGCCGTTCTTCACCACCCGGGCCGATGCCACGCCGCTGGCCATGGCTGGGGTCTACGAGTTCTGGAAGGACCCCTCGGTGGCCCCCGACGACGAGCAGACACCCTGGGTCGTCACCTTTGCCATCGTCACCACGGCGGCCGAGCCCGGGTTGGATCGCATCCACGACCGGCAACCGCTGGTCTTGGACAGCCAGCACTGGGATCGCTGGCTCGACCCGACCCTGACCGATGGCGACGAGATCGGCGGGCTCCTCACCTGCGCGGAGCCCGGCCGGTTCACCACGTGGCCGATCAGCACTGCGGTCAATCGGGTCGCCAACAACGGCCCAGACTTGCTCAGCGAGGTGCCTGTCGACCAGTTGATGGGGGTTGTGGACCCGCACACCGGTGAGGTGCTGGGCTGAGTGCAGCCCCCTTGGGTGATCACCCTTGCCACGCCCAACGGCGACGGCCGGGCACACCTCTCCCCCCCTGCCGACCTCCCCGAGGGCACGCGGGCCCCGCGCGGCACCGAGCTGTTAGGTCACGGCGCGGGCGGTGGCGTCGATGCCCCCGATCTGCAGGCATTGACGGCTCTGTCCGGCGACGGGTGGGTCGTTGCGTTGCTCGAGCAGCCCTGGCGGGTGGCCGGGCGTCGGATCGCGGTCGCGCCGCCGAAACTAGACGAAGCCGCCACTGTGATGCTCATGACGCTCGCAGTTCCGCCTCATCTGCTGCCGCGGCCCTGGGTGCTGGGTGGGCGCAGCGCCGGGGCCCGCGTGGCCGCTCGATTGTCTGCGCACGCGCAGGCCCTATGCCTGATCGCGTTTCCGCTGCAACCCCCGGCCCCGCATCCACCGATGACGAAAACGGGAAGGGCGCGGGCGACACCTGCGTCCCGTAGAGAGGAACTGCTGATTCCGCTGCGGGCCGGCATACCGACGCTCGTGCTGCAGGGCGCGAGCGACCGCTTCGGCAGCCCAGATCAGATCGCCGGTGTGGGCGCCCCGTTCGAGAATGCCCTGACGGTGCGGTCTTACCTCGGCGACCACAACCGCACCGAAGACGTTGACGGCTTGGTCGTTGAGGTGGCCGGCTTCTTGGCTGCACTACCGTAGGACGCGTCTTCCTTGTCGATCCCGAAAGGCCTCATGCACTCCAGCGACATCTGGACCGCTCCGTATGCCGAGCGCCCCGTCAACGGGACCGTTCGGGTGCCCGGCAGCAAGTCGTTGACCAATCGCTACCTGGTCTTGGCGGCGCTGGCGACCAGCCGAAACGTCGTGCGTCATCCACTGATCTCGCGCGACACGACACTGATGCGGGCTGCGCTGGAGCAACTCGGCGTGCGCTTCACTGCTAGCGACGACAACAGTAAGTGGTTGATCGACCCGCCGGCGCACCTCTGCTCGGGTCTCGCAATCGACGCGGGTCTCGCCGGCACGGTGATGCGCTTCGTACCTCCGCTGGCTGCGCTGACTCGAGGGGAGATCACCTTCGACGGAGACGAAGCCGCGCGGACGCGTCCGATGGGGCCTCTGGTGCACGCATTGCGCGACTTAGGCATCAGGGTCGATAGCGAGTCTCACACTGAGCCCGACACGAAGACCGAGCCCACGTTGCCGTTGACGGTGCACGGCACCGGGTCGGTGGATCAGCATGAGGCATTCATCGACGCCTCCGCGAGTTCCCAATTCGTGTCGGCGCTGCTGCTCGCTGGCGCGCGATTCACCCACGGTCTGACGCTTCGGCATACCGGTCAGGGGCTGCCGAGCCGGCCACATATCGAAATGACGTTGCACACCTTGGCCCAGGTCGGGGTCACCGCCAGCGAAATCGAGCCCGCCGTATGGCGTGTCGAGCCAGGCCCCATCGCAGGCTTCGATGTGAGCGTCGAGCCCGACCTGTCGTCGGCAGCACCTTTCCTGGCACTAGCCGCTGTCAGCGGAGGCACGATCACCGTTCCGAGTTGGCCGACGAGCACGACCCAGGCCGGGGACGCGATGCGGGGGGTGCTGACGCAGATGGGCGCGGACATTACCCACACTCCCGGTGGCCTTCAGATCACCGGACCGCCTCCCGGATCGCTGCGCGGCATCGATATCGACCTACACGACGTAGGCGAGTTGACCCCCGTCATTGCCGCCGTCGCTGCCACCGCCAGCTCACCGTCGCGCCTGCGCGGTGTCGGCCACCTGCGAGGCCACGAAACCGACCGACTGGCAGCCCTCGAGGCCGAGTTGTCTCGGATGGGCGCGCGCGTGCGGCAACACGATGACGGTCTGTCCATCGAGCCCGCCGCCCTGCATGGTGCCGAGCTACAGACCTACGGCGATCACCGGATGGCCATGGCTGCAGCCGTGCTGGGTGCGTCAGTGCCGGGGGTCAGCGTCGTTGACGTCGCCACCACCGCCAAGACCTATCCCGGCTTCGCCGACGTGTGGACTGCGTTGGTGGCGTAGCCCGTGGGGCGCTTCGATCACTACGAGGACTCGGTGCGCGATCGGCCGAGCCGCCGCAACTCGCGACCCCGCAGTAAGGACCGGCCCGCCCACGCTGATGCCTTGATCGGCATGGTGACCGGGGTGGACCGCGGCCGATACACCACCGTGGTGGACGACCACCCGGTGATCGCGATGCGCGCCCGCGAAGTGGGTCGACATCGAATCGTCGTTGGCGACCGCGTGGCGATGGTTGGAGATACCTCGGGCGGCGTCGATTCGTTGGCGCGAATCGTGCGGGTGCTCGAGCGCGACACGGTGCTGAGACGAAGCGCGGACGACACCGACCGGGTGGAGCGCGTCATCGTGGCCAACGCATCCCAGTTGGCCATCGTCACGGCCCTAGCCGACCCAGAGCCTCGGCCGCGGATGATCGACCGATGCCTCGTGGCGGCATACGACGCGGGCATGGATCCGTTGCTGGTGCTGACCAAAGCCGACCTCGCTGACCCCGCTGAGTTGATCGAGCAGTATGCCGCGCTCCAGGTGCCGTACGTGGTGATCGCCCTCGGGCCGCAGGACTCCCCGGACCGCGCCGCGGCGATCGAGACCGTGCTGGAGCACCTCGACGAACGCGTAACGGTGCTGGTCGGGCACTCCGGGGTGGGCAAATCAACACTGGTGAACGCCTTGGTGCCCTCGGCGCATCGAGCGGTCGGTGTCGTCAACGACGTCACCGGGCGTGGCCGCCACACGTCCACCAGTTCCTTTGCGCTGCCCTTGGCCGGTGGTGGATGGGTGGTCGACACCCCCGGCGTTCGGTCTTTTGGCCTCGGTCACGTGGACCCGACCACGTTCATCGAGCAGTTCGGTGATCTCGCCCCCGGCGCGCAAGAGTGCCCGCGCGGCTGCAGCCACGACGAGCCCGACTGTGCCTTGGACGCCTTCGTCGCCTCGGGCGCCGCCGGACCCACCGGCCTAGCCCGCCTCGAGTCGTTGCGACGCCTCCTGCGCTCTCGTACCAGCGACTAGAGCGCGACGCTCGCTGGCCGTAGCGCGTCAAGGCAGCCCGCGAAGGCGGCAGGCGATACGGTGAGGCCCGTGGAGAACTTCGCCGATGACATGCGCCTGGCCCACGTGTTGGCCGACACCGTCGAGCGATACACGACCACCATGTTCCTTTCGGACGAGCTGGAAGTCTCGACCAAAGAGGACGGCACGTTGGTGACCCAGGCCGACCGGCACGCCGAGGAGTTGCTGCGCCACCAGTTGCAGCGCACCCGGCCGCGCGACGTGGTGCAAGGCGAAGAGATGCCGACCACCGGCCACGGCAACCGACGCTGGATTCTGGATCCGATCGACGGCACCACCAACTACATCCGCGGCGTGCCCGTGTGGGGCACGCTGATCGGCCTCGTCGTCGATGATGAGCCCGTGCTCGGGCTGGTTGCTGCTCCCTCACTGAATCGTCGCTGGTGGGCCACCTCGGGCTCTGGTGCCTGGACCGGTCGCAGTTTGAGCCAAGCCCGCCGCATTCACGTCTCGGACACCGCGCATATCGAGAACGCTTCGCTGTCGCACGCCGCGCTGGATAAGTGGTGGGACCACCCTGACCGCACCGGCTTCCAAGACTTGGCCCGCTCGTGCTGGCGCACTCGGGGGTATGGCGACTTCTGGACGCATTGCCTCGTCGCCGAGGGAGCCGTCGATATCGGCCTAGACCCCAGCCTGGCCGTGCACGACATGGCCGCTTTGGCACCGATCGTGACCGAAGCCGGTGGCCGTTTCAGCGACCACGACGGCGTCGACGGGCCCTTCGGGTCCAGTGCCGTGTCGACCAATGGGCTCCTGCACGATGAGACTCTGCGCATTCTGACCAAGCGCGACTAGCGCGCCGCCTGCACCACGCTGACCTCACCCAATCCCAGCGCCTGCACTGACTTGAGGTGGGCGCCAGCATCGGCAACCACGACCGTGGTCCACCCCGGACCGCTGCGCACCTCATCCCAAGCTGCTGCTGCTTGATCGCGCGTCAGCGACCTCGCACCCGCGACCGTTTCGGTGACGAACTCCGCATCGAGGCCATCCATCGCCAACCTGATCACTTCACTCGCGATAGTGTCTGCGGTGCTGTATCGACCGGGTGCCGTTTTCGCGATGAAGTCCGCGCCGTGCCGGACCTCGGTGTCGGTCAGGTCGCTCCCGGTGAGCGCCAGCACCTCCATCAACGCCTCCAGCGCCGGGGCCGTGGCGTCGGCTCGCACCGCGCCGGAGACGCTGCATACGCCGCTGGCCTTGCGCGGAGTGAACCCTGCCCGCATCCCGTAGGTGTAGCCCCGCTCCTCACGCAACACCGCATCGATGCGCGCCGACGGCGACCCGCCCAGCAAAAAAGCCAAGACTTGGTAGGCACCCCAGCCGTGCGGGGTGCGCCGCTGCGGGCCTGGCCGGCCCAACATCAGGTGACTCTGCGCCGAGCCCGGGCGGTCCACGAGCACGATCCGGGATGCTTCGACAGTGCGGACACCGCTCGTGCTGTGGCTCGTGGCCGCGGACGCCTCGGCATTTCCCGTCCACGGGGCCAAGCCCGACTCGAGCACGGAGGCCACATCGTCCGGCAGCGCGGACAGGTCGCCAGCGACCACGATGGTGGCCCCTGCGGGTCGCATCACCGAGTGATAGTGCTCGCGCACGTCGCTGGCCGCGATGGCCCGCACCGTCGCGTCCGTTCCTGCCGCCGGTCTGCTCGCCCGGTCAGCGGCGTCAAAATAGGTCCGCGCGAATTCGATCGAGGCGCGGGGTCCTGAGTCGGCATACTCATGCTCGATGTCGGACAGCCGGGCGCGCTTCAACCGAGTCACCTCGGCGTCGGGATAGGCCGCTTCGGTGAGGCACTGCGCCAGAATGTCGATCGCGGTCGCAAAATGATGCGCCATGACCTCCATCTCGACGAAAATGCCGCGCTCACCGGCGCCAGCGCCCAGGGCGATGCCGTGCCGCTCGATGAGCTCCGCAAACTCTTGCGCGGTGTATCGCGCGGTGCCTTCATCCAACCCGCGGGTGACCATCGTGGCCACTCCCTCCAGCGTGGTCGGCTCTTCGGCCAGGGGCGCTGGTATGCCGAGGCGCACCGATAAGACGTGTTGACCGGGAACGTTGACGGTGATCAGGCGCAGACCGCTGTCGAGATGGCGTGTGACGGGACTGGGGAACGCCCAGGATGAGGCGGGCGCGACGGGTGGCCTCGGGGCCAGTGATGGTGTGCGCTCGATGCTCATGCTGCGTGCCCCGCTCGTCGGTAGGCCAAGGTGGCGCGGGAATCGGGGGCAAGGTACCGCTGCGCGGCCACGCGAATGTCGTCAGCACTCACCGCCCGCACCCGATCCACGTAGGTGTTGAGGTACTCGGGATCGCGGTGGGTCATCATCGCCCGCCCGATGATGTCGGCCCGCTCCTCGATCGAGGCCAGCGCTTCGAGCCACGAACGCTCGGCGCCGGCGGTGACCGCTTCGATCAGCTCCGGGCGGGCAGGGGCCTCGCCGAGCTCGCGCAACTGGACGCACAGAGCCGCGTCGACGGCCTCGATCGTGGATGTCTCCTCGACGTCGATGACCACGTAGGCCAGTGAGGTTCCGTCGACCAAACCCAGACCGGCCGCGCCACAGTCGACCGCGATCTCGTCGCGGCGCACCAGGGTGCGGTCCAACGCGCACGAGGCCAACCCGCCGAGTAAATCAAGAGCTAGCGTGCACGCGAGGTAGTCAGGGGCGGTGATCTCGGGCAGCCGGAAGCAGGCATAGAGGCGATCTGAGGGCACCTCGCCAGTCATCTCGCGGTGCGTCGGCGTTGTCAGTGGTGGCAGCGCCGGAGTGCGGGCGGGCACGGGCAGGTCAGTACTCGACTCAGCGGGTGTCGCGGCTGCGTCACCGAAGTAGGTGTTGGCCCAGGCCAGGCCCTGCTCAGGAGTGAGGTCGCCGACCATGGTCACGATCGTGTTGGAGCGTTGGTAGTGCCCGCTGTAGAAGTCACGCACCGTGGTCAAGGAGGCCGCGTGCAGGTCTTCCATGGAGCCGATCGGTGTGTGGTGATAGGGGTGATCAGCCGGGAAGGTCGCTGCGCACATCGCCTCGAGAGCGTCGCCATAGGGTTGGTTGTCGTAGCGCTGTCGCTTCTCCTCGACCACCACGTCGCGCTGGTTGTCGACGTTGGCTTGGGTCAAGGCGGGCAGCAATCGGGTATGCCGATCGGCCTCCATCCACAAGGAGAGCTCGGCCGCGCCGCTGGGCACCGACTCGAAGTACGTGGTGCGATCGAATGAGGTCGTAGCGTTGAGGCGACCGCCGTGGCCCATCAACTCAGCAAAATGTTCACCCTC
>JBBSVB010000031.1:0-12744 GCA_038233875.1 Actinomycetales bacterium
TAGTCCATAGGGCGATGGTCGATTCGATCACGCCTGAATGTCAGGTCACACCGATGACATCTGTCACTGCCTCGGGAGGTGAGGGCCGCAATACAGTTGCGGCACACCCACCGAAGGAGCACCGTGAGCACCACGCTGGACAACCCGAACGCACCGGTATTGCAGGTCACCGACGTCGCGCGACGCTTCGGCTCGTTCACCGCCGTCGATGGCGTCTCCTTCCACATTTCCCGGGGGGAAACCTTCGGCCTGCTCGGTCCTAACGGCGCAGGCAAGACCACCACGATCTCGATGGTGGCTGGCCTCATCCCGACCAGCGCGGGCAGCGTGAGCGTCGCCGGTCTCCCGATGAAGGCCGACACGGTTGAGCCCAAGCGGCACATCGGCTTGGTGCCTCAGGATCTCGCGATCTACCCCGAGCTGTCGGCCCGCGAGAACCTCCACTTCTTTGGCCGCCTCCAAGGGCTCGGCGGCAAAGAACTTAAGGACCGCAGCAACGAGGTGCTGGAGTTGATCGGGCTGTCCGACCGCGCCAAGGAGGCGACCAAGAAGTTCTCTGGGGGTATGAAGCGCCGTCTAAACATCGGTATCGGCTTGCTGCACCGCCCCGATCTGCTGATCCTCGACGAACCCACAGTCGGCGTCGACCCCCAGTCGCGTAACTCGATCCTGGAGTCCGTCGAGGCGCTGTCGACCGAGGGCATGGCGGTGCTCTACACGACGCACTACATGGAGGAGGCCGAGCGGCTCTGCGACCGGATCGCCATCATCGACTCCGGCAAACTACAGGCCGAAGGCACCCAGGACGAGCTCATCAAACTCACCGGCGGCGTCGACACCATCCGGCTCGCGGGCAGCGGCGACCTCACCAAAGCGGCAGCGGCCCTGAACCAGTTGCCCGCCGTCGAGCACGTCGAGGCCGAGCGCCGAGAGTTGCGCCTCACCGTCCACGACGCGCCGACCGCCGTTGCGACCATCGTCAACACCGCCACGTCATCGGGTATGTCGCTCAGCGACGTCGAGATCTCTCGGCCCGACCTGGAGTCGGTGTTCTTGCACCTGACCGGCAAAGCGCTGCGGGACTGACCATGAGACCTCTGCTGACCATGACCTTGTCGGACCTGCGGCAACGCCTCCGAGACCGTTCGTTCTTCATCTTCGCGCTGCTGGTGCCGATCGCGCTGATGTTTGTCTTCAACCTCGTCTTCGGCAACGCCGCCAACTCCGAGTTGGAGCCGACCACGATAGCCATCTCGGCGCCCACCGACGACGAGTTGGCACCGGTCTTCTCGACGGTGTTCGGCCAAATCGACACGATGGACATCACCATTGACGAAACCACCGAGACCGACGCACGAGCCAAGGCCGAGGCCGGCGATGTCGACGTGGCGATCATCGTGCCCGACGGCTTCTCCGACGCGATGATCGCCGGCACGGGCGCCGACGTGGTGGCTGTGGAGTCCGACACGGCGGGCCTGGAGGGGGTCATCGTGTTGAGCATCGTGCAGTCATTGGTCACCCAGTTCAACGACGGGTCGGTGGCGACAACGGCGGGCTTTGCACTCGGCATACCCCCCGATCAGTTCGCTCAAATCGCGCAAGACGCGGCCACCGCCGGACCGGCCATGACGCTCACCCCCGGCACGCTGTCGGCGGAGCAGCTAAGCCCGGCAGCAGCGACCATCGCCGGACAATCCGGGCTGTTCCTGTTGTTCACCGTCGGCTTCGGCGTGCTCGGTTTGATCATCGAAAAGGAGCAGGGGACCTACTCGCGACTGCGCTCCATGCCAATGAATCCCGGCCTCATCGTGACTGCCAAAGCGCTGGTCAGTTTCGTCCTAGGGATCGTGGCCACTGCGGTGCTATTGACCGTCGGTGCCTTGTTCTTCGACGTGACCTTCGGGTCGGTCATGGTGGTCGGGGTGCTGGTTGCCGCCGTCGTCGCCGCGAGCACATCGTTGATGTTCATCGTGGCCAAAGTCGCCCGCACGGCCGAGCAGGCGGGAGCGGCCCAATCCATCCTCGCGATCTCTCTCGGTATGGCGGGCGGGGCCTTCTTCCCCATCGCCGCCACGGGGATCTTGGGCCAGATCTTGGACCTCAACCCCATCGCTGCCTTCACTCGCGGACTAGGCATCAGCAGCAACGGCGGCAGCCTGGCCGACATCAGTGGCCCCGTCATCATCATGGTCGGTTTCGCGGTGGTCACCGTGATTGTCACGGCCCTCGTCCCCGATCGGAGGGCCCAGTGATGAACCGTCTCCGCGCAGTCTTGGCCATTGCCGCCGTGGAGTTGCGACGCTTCCTGTCGGATCGCTCCAACTTCTTCTTCGTCTTCATCTTCCCGCTGGTCTTGGTCATCGTGATCGGGGCGTCCTTCGGAGGCGGCGGGCCTGAGCCCAAGGTCGCTATCTCCGGCACCGACACTCCGCTGCGGGCCGCAATCGTGCAGCAACTCACCGACGCCGAGGAGGCGCAGATCTCCTTCACCGATGAGGACGCGATCCGCGAGCAAGTCGGGCGCGGCCGTACCGACGTGGGGTTGCTCATCACCCCCGAGGCATCGGCAGCCTTCGAGGCTGGTGACGACGTTGACCTACAGACCCTGGTCGGAAGCAGCGCCAACGCCCAGGTCGCCTCACAGGCGGTGAACGGCGCGGTGACCGCAGCGAATGCGCGGCGCTCTCAACTGGCCGCGCTCAGCGGCGATGGGCGCGACGAACAACAGATCGAGGGGGCGCTCGATGCAGCGCAAGCCAACCTCACCCCTGCCACGCTGCGGATCGACAGTGTCGATGAGGTCAGCGCGGAGTTCGCCGGCCTGTCCGGTCAATTCGACCAAGGCGCGGCCTCGCAGCTGTTCTTGTTCGTCTTCATCTCGTCACTGACTGGCGCTTCGACGTTGATTCAAGCCCGCCGGTATGGCGTGGTGGGACGGGTGCTCAGTTCACCCGTCACCACGACGCAGACCATCGGGGGCCAGGCCCTGGGCCGCTGGACCATTGCGGCCTTCCAGGGTCTCTACATCATGGTGGCTACGTCGTTGTTCTTCGGCGTCGATTGGGGCTCATGGCCACTGGCGTTCGTCGTGCTGGCCGTCTTCAGCGCCGTCGCTGCTGGGGCCGCCATGCTGTTGGGCTCGGTCATGGACAACGAAGGGGCAGCAGCCGGGAGCGGAATCGGTCTCGGACTGATCCTCGGGGCGCTCGGTGGGTGCATGTTCCCCCTAGAGCTCTTCGGGGACTCGATGCGCACGGCTGCACACATCACTCCGCACGCCTGGGCCTACGACGCTATGGCGGAGGTGCAACGCCGCGACGCGAGCCTGATCGACATACTCCCCGATCTGGCGGTGCTGGCTGCGATGGCGCTCGCGCTGTTGGCGATCGGTGCGTGGGCGCTACGCCGCAGCACCGTCCGCGGCATGTAAGCCTCGGATTACGCCCAAAAGGGCAGGAACAGGACCGGATACGGTTCTGTTCTTGTCTGCATGACCACCCCCGTTTCTGCTGTGCAACATTCCCCGCTGACCGTCGAGATCTGGTCGGACGTGGTCTGCCCCTGGTGCTACATCGGCAAGCGCCGCCTGGAGTCCGCGATGAGCCAGCTCGACGCCAGCGGCACCGACCTCGGCGACATCCGGGTCCACTGGCGCGCCTTCCAGTTGGACCCTTCGGCACCGTGCCCCGGTGAGCACGGCCATGGCGTAGGTATCGCGGAGCACCTCGGCCAGAAGTACGGGGGCGGGCTCGAAGCGGGCCGGGCGATGAGCGCCCAGATAAGCGGAGTCGCCGCCGGGGACGGCCTGGACTTCCGTCTCGACGATGCGAGGGTCGGCAACACTTTCGATGCCCACCGGTTGTTGCACTTGGCGGCCGACGTCGAACAAGAGACTGACGACCACGGACTGCAGGACCGGGTCAAGGAGAGATTCCTGGCGGCCTACTTCACCCAGGGTCTTGATGTCTCCGATCCCGCGGTGCTCCGCGAGTTGGCCGCCGAGGTGGGGCTAGATGAGTCCCGCGTTGACGAGGTGCTCGTGTCGACGGCATACGGCAGCGATGTGCAGCAGGATCAAGCCCAAGCTCAGGCCTATGGCGCCACGGGCGTTCCGTTCACCGTGATCGACGGGCGGTATGGCATCTCCGGCGCCCAACCGGTCGAGGTCTTCGTGCAGACGCTGGAGAAGGCGATCGCTGATCGTGCGCCACAACTGCTCACTATGTCGAAGGCATCTAGCGACGCTGCGGCGTGCGGCCCCGACGGCTGCGAACTGCCCTAACGTCCCTTAACTGGCGAGTCGACGCTCGATCCGACCTCTATCTATCTGGGAGTCGGCCAACGCATACAGGTGCCGCCCGTGACGCCCGGCCGGGTGCGACTTCAGGTATGCCGTCAGCCCGGCCCTGAACTCGGGAGACACAGCAATCTCCAGGTCGGCATACAGGCCGGTGATGGTCGCGATCGGGTCCTTGACAAGGTCGTCGTAGTTCAGATCACGTATGCGTTCTGGATGTGTGGCCCGTGCCGCCTGGTTCCGCGCAAGGTCACTCTCAAACAGATCGAGTGAGGCTTGGGCCGTCCTGCCCTCGGCGAAGTCGGGGACGGTGAGAGCTTGCGTCGTCTTGGCCATGCTCACATAACTGGCAAACGACGTCACCGGGTCTCGGCGGATCTGCACCACTTGAGCCTCGGGCACCGCAGCGAAGAGTGCGTCTACGCCACCCAGGTGCTCAGGTGCTTTGAGCACCAGGCGTTTGTGGGGGCTCTGTTGCTGGAGGATCTGGAGCCACAGTCGGTACTCGCAGTATTTCTGTCTACGGTCGCCGCCGAGATACCAGCGCAAATATCCGACGACCGGGGCCATCGACCAGAAGAACACCGACTCGAACGAGCATGCCGTCAGATAGAAGCACCCCTCGGGCGCGTCGGCGTCGATGGTATGCATCCGGGCGAGGTCGGGCATCAGCCTGCGCCGAAGCGTCAGCGAGCGACGCGCCTGCTCGCGGCGCGTGTCCTTGGCCCCCAGCGGCACGATCGGCGAGACAAGTTGCCAGTGGGCGGAGCGTGGCTGGCCTGGTCTTGAGCCAACAGCCGGTGCAGGTGGGTGGTGCCGGATCGGTGCAGACCCGTGACGATGATCGGAGGTCGCAGCGGGGTCTCGAAGACCTCCGGCCGCATGCGGCGTTCCTGGGCGAGCCGGAGCCGGTTGACCAACGCGTCCACGATCGCTTGGCGGAGCGCGATCTGGCCCACCAGGTGTGGCTCGATGTCGCTTGCGATGGAAGACAGCAGGGCGTCGAGGCCCTCTTCAAAGTACGGGTCACCGAAATCGCTGAGCCCACTAACGCTGATCGCCTCAGCCATCACCGTCGCCTTGTCCAGCCGGAACCGGTCGATTCTGTCCGCGGGCGTCAATCTGCCAACAGTATTCAATAAGCGCATCGAGAACGGAAGACGGGCAGAAGAATCCACCCCAAAAGTGTCACCCGCCGTTGCCATCTGCGCGACTCGAAATGTCACGATGTCAGCACTCCCGACTCCCTTAGGAAAGGCCACCATGCGCATCGGTCTCCTACTCTTCGACCAGGTCGACCTTCTTGACGTCGGCGGCCCGTATGAGGTGTTCCTCACCGCCAACCGGCTTGCCGCCCGTCGCGGTGTCGATGCGCCCTTCGAGGTCTTCACCATCGGGGTCTCGGAGTCACCGATCGAGTCATACGGCGGGATCGGGCTCACCGCTACCTGCTCTGTTGAGGAGGCGGGCGCGCTCGACGTGCTGATCGTGCCGGGCACGGTGGATATCGACACGACCAGCGCGGACGAGATGACAACCGCTGCCCTACACGCGCTCACCTTCAGGGCGACCCTGCTGACGTCGGTCTGCACCGGCTCGGTGTTGCTGGCGCGCGCTGGCCTCCTCGCGTCGACCCCACTGGCGACAACGCATCACGAAGACATCGGCATACTCGCCGAGGTATTGGGCGATCGGGCGGTCACCGCCCGTTGGGTCGATGCTGGCGCGGTGGTGACTGCGGGCGGCCTGTCCAACGGCCTCGCGATGGCCTTGCACCTCGTCGACCGGCTGGTCGACCGCGACCTCGCGGTGGCGACCGCCGCACAGATCGCCTACGCCTGGGACCCTGACGACGGCATACTCGCCTAAGCCCCCCACATCTTCTGAGCCGATGACCGATGTGCTCGCCCTCCCCCGGCGCGTAACCGCAGAGAGAGCGCATATCGGTCATCGGCTCATGCAACTCCAGCGGTGGCGCGCCCGCCTGAGAGGATGAGCCGATGATCACTTCAGACTTGGCCCGCCAACTGCATACGGCCGGATTGCTGTGGTCCCCGTTGCCGGGCGATCGCTTCACCGTCGACACTCAAAGCATGCTTGGCGACGTCTTTTATCTCGCCGACATGACCGTCGACGTTCAGCGATTCGTCGGCGGTTCGGTGATCGGCTTCAACGGGGTCTCCGAGTGGGCGCTGGACTCGGTCGATCTCGAAGAGACACTGTGGCTGCCGCGCGAGGACCAGATGCGCGCCGTGCTCGGGGAAGCCTTCGTCGGCCTCACGCGCACCGACGAGGGGTATGCCGTGAGCTTGGCCGAGAGCCTGTCCTACGACGCTGCTCCGCACCAGGACGCCGAGTGCGCCTATGCTGTCGCGCTCCTCGCGTTTCTGAGCGGCAACGATCCGATGTAGCGTGGATCCGCGCACGGTTCCGCTCGGCTGACTGTGCCTGGGCCCCTAGCTCAATTGGCAGAGCTGCGGACTTTTAATCCGTAGGTTGTGGGTTCGAGTCCCACGGGGCCCACATCGTTTGCTTATGTTGGCGCGGCGCTAGTGCAGGAGCCCCGTTCAAAGAAGGGGTTCCCGATGGGCCTTGATGCTTGGTTGACGCTGCTCGTCGTCATCGTCGTCTTAGTCGTGCTTGCCAGGGGCAGCGTCGCGCCAGCCGTCGTCACCTTCGGTGGGGCCACCGCTGTGCTCGTGCTCGGCGTCGTTCCGGCTGAGGACGCCTTCTCCGGCTTCTCCAACGCCGCACCCATCACCGTTGCTGCGTTGTATGTCGTCGCCGCCGCCATCGAAAAGACCGGTGCCCTGACGCCCGTCATGCAAGGCACGCTCGGGGACCGCGGCAAATACCGAATCCCGTTGCTGCGCACGCTGATACCGACCGCTGTAGCCTCAGGCTTCCTGAACAACACCCCCATCGTGGCGATGCTGATCCCCCAAGTCCTCTCGTGGGCCGACCGCCGCGGAGTGTCAGCCTCCAAGGTGCTCATGCCGGTGTCCTTTACGGCAATCCTCGGCGGACTGATGACCGTGATCGGGACCTCGACGAACCTCGTCGTGGCCGGTCAGATGCCAGTTCTGGGGCTGGACCCGATCGGGTTCTTCGAGATCGGCAAGCTCGGGCTGCCCATCGCCATCGTGGGGGTCGCCGTCATTATCCTGATTGCTCCTGCGGTGCTGCCCGATCGGCGCTCCGCAGCCAGCGAGCTCGAAGAGGGCAGTCGACGTTTTGCCATCGAAATGATCGTGGAAGCCGGCGGCCCCATCGACGGCAAGACGGTCGAGCAGGCCAAACTGCGGGGCCTCTCGGGGCTCTTTCTGAGCTCCGTCGATCGGGGCGACACGACGATCGCGCCGGTGCGACCCGAGACGATGCTGCGCGGGGGCAACCGGCTGCACTTCGTCGGGCAGGTTTCCAAGATCGTGGAGCTGCAGGCCATGAAAGGTCTGCGCTCGGCCGAGTTGCATCACGTCCTGGACTTGGAAAACCCCGCCGTCCGATACTTCGAAGTAGTCGTCGGCTCTCGCTCACCCCTGGTCGGAAGCACACTCAAAGATGCAGGGTTCCGGTCGGCATACCAAGCCGCCGTGCTTGGCATCCACCGGTCGGGCCAGATGCTCGAGGGTCGACTCGGCACCGAAACCATCCGGCTCGGCGACACGCTCATCATCGTCTCCGACCCAGGCTTTCGCGAGCGGTGGCGTGACCGGGCCGACTTCCTGCTGATCGCCAACCTCAGCGGGACACCACCGACGACGACCGGGCGAGGCTGGATACCCGTCGTGTTGTTGCTCGCCGTGGTCGTGTTGGCCGCGACCGCCGTGGTCCCCCTCCTCCAGGGCTCGCTGATCGCCGCCGTGCTCATCGTCTTGACCAAAGTGATGACGCCGCTAGAAGCCAGGCGAGCCGTAGACGTCGAAGTCATCATCGTCATTGCCTCGGCGTTCGGCCTCGCTGCAGCTATGCAGACCTCCGGCCTCGCATCGGTGATAGCCGGGGGGATGGTCAGTTTCTTCGGCGACTACGGCGACCGAGGCGTGCTGCTGGGGCTGGTCCTGGCGACCATGATCCTGACCGAGATGATCACCAACAACGCCGCCGCCTTGCTGATGCTGCCGATCGCGGTCACTGCGGCCCAAGCCACCGGCCTCGACCCACGAGGGGCCGCCATTGCGGTCGCGGTCGCCGCGTCGGCTTCGTTCCTCACGCCGATCGGCTACCAAACCAACATGATGGTCTACGGACCCGGCGGCTACCGGTTCGGCGACTACGCCCGGCTCGGGTGGTCGCTGTCGCTGATCGTCATCGTGCTCACCGTGACGCTCACCCCGCTGTTCTGGGCCTGACCGCGAGCGCCGCTCTCAGCGGTTGCTGGTGACCATCCGGCTCGGGGTCACCAGCAGTCGCGCGGAGTAGGTGGCCTTGCGCCACGTCGGGACCCGAAGCCGTTCGCCGAAGATGTCGTAGTCGTTGTCTTCGATCAGATCCAAGATCCGGCAGTAGAGGTTCTTCGCGGTCTGCACGCACCGCCGTGACGCGGGCGGCAAGTAGGGCAGCCCGTCTTCGGCCCTGCGATACAACTCCCGGTTGCGTCCGATCTCGAACGACATCAGCGCCCGCCACTCGTCCGTGACGTGATCGACCTTCCGGTCAACGCCGAAGCGGTCCAAGTCCTCCAGCGGCACATACGTCCGGCCCAAGTCGCGATCCTCCGCGAAGTCGCGCAAAAAATTGGTCAGCTGGAAGGCCAAGCCCAAGTCGCGGGCACCGGCGAGCGCCCGAGGGTCGGTCGGTCGCAGCACCGGCAGCATCATCTCGCCGATCACCGCCGCCGAGCCGTCCATATAACCCAGCAGGTCGGCATACGTCGGGTAACTCGTGACCGTGAGGTCTTGGGTCATTGCGGAGAAGAACCGGTCGAAACACTCCGGGTTGATCTCGCGGCGCAGCGCGGTCTCGGCCGCCGCGCGCACGACCGGCTCCTGCACCCGCTCACCGGCCATGGCCGCAGAAAATTGCGCCGCAAAGGCCGCCAACTCTTTTTGCGTTTGCGCGACCGTCCGCGCATCGCCGCTGGTCGCGCCGGGTGCATCGACAATGTCGTCGGCCATCCGGCATAACGCGTAGACGGCATATACGTCGTAGCGGTTCTCGCGCGGCAGTATCGCGGCACCCCAGTAGTACGTCGTGCCGTTCTCCCTCGTAATCTGCCGACAGATCGCGTGATCCGGCGTCGGGGCGCGATCCCTCATGCGGCTTTAGCGTCCAAGTACGACACGACTCGCTGGGCGGCCAGGTTGCCGCTGATGATGACCATCGGCACGCCGACCCCTGGCGTGGTGCCCGTGCCAGCGAAGAAGAGCCCGGGGACCTTGCGCGGGGCGTTACGCGGGCGGAATGGCCCGGTCTGCCGGAACAGGTGCGACAACGAGAACGGCGTGCCCGACGCGAGTCCTTGGTTAGCCCAATCTTCGGGGGTGACGAGCTGCTCGGTGCGGATATCGGTCGGGTAGCCGCTCTTCTCCAGGAACTCCAGCAGCCGCTCGCGCATCGGCTCGCGCTGCTGTTTCCATTCGACGTTGCCGCTGAGGTCCGGCACCGGCTCGAGCACAAACATGGTGCTGCCGCCCTCGGGTGCCCGGCTCGGGTCGGTCACCGTGGGCATCGTGACCAGCCGGGACGGGTCGCGCATCAGCGTGCCGTCACCGATCAACTGGTTGAAACTCTCGTCCCAGTCGTGGCCGAAGTGAATGTTGTGGTGCAGCAGGTTGTTGGCCGCCCCGTCCTTCGTGCCGACGTGCCACACCACCGCCGAGGGTGAGTAGCGAGGGCGGCGCAGCGACAGCGGCGTCGGCACATCGGCCAACAACGTTTGGTATGCCGTCGTGATGTCCGTCGTGCAGACCACGGCATCGGCGGCGAGGTATTTGTCCCCCAGCACCACACCGGTCACCCGCCCGTAACTGTCTCGCGGCAGCACGGTGACCGGGGTGTCGAGACGGATCGTGACACCCGCGTCCGTGGCAGCCTTGGCCATCGCCTTCGGCAGTGAGTGCATGCCGCCATCAGGGAAGAACACCCCATTGATCGCGTCCATATAGGAAATAACCGCGTAGATGCCGCGCGCCTCGGCCGGAGCAAGGCCTGCATACAACGCCTGGAAGGTGAAGAGGCGTTGCAGCCGCTCATCCTTAAATCGCTTGGCTACCAGAGACCCCAGGCCACCGAACGCACCCATCTTGACCAACCCGACTGCGGGCTTGGGACGACTGACCAGCCCCAATGGCGAGTCGAAGTTGCGGTCGATGAAGTTCGGCATTTCCATGTCGTAAAGACGCTTGAGCCACGGCACGAACTCGTCGAAGGCCTTGGCGTCTTCAGGACCGCACATCCGGGCGATCTGGTCGCGCATCGTCGCGAGGTCGGTCCAGATATCCATCTGCGAGCCGTCAGCAAAGAACGCACGGTATGCCGGGTCGAGCTGAGTCATCGGCAGCAGGTCCATGCTGCCGCCCGCCGCGGCCAAGGTCGACTCGATGAGGTCGGGCATGGTCAGCACGGTGGGGCCAAGGTCGAAGGTGTGACCCTGCGTTTGGCTCTCGCCTGCGAGGCCGCCCACCTGGGAGCGCGATTCGACAACCGTGACCTCATGGCCGGTGCGGCTGAGGTGACAGGCTGCGGATAGACCGGAAAGCCCGGCGCCAATGATGACGATCTTGCTCATGAAGCTCCTTCTGGGGTGGCTCTTAAGCGTACGGAGCGCTCGGCCGCGTAGTGACGGGGGGCATCGCGGTGAGTGAGATCGGGATCACGACGACGGAGGTGCAGATGTAACGGCCCGGCCGGTCGCAGAGTGACCCCGGCTCGTGGGCTGAGGTCGCCGTCCACAAACCGCAACGTCTGACCCTGGATGGCCTCAAGCACGGTGCGCATCAGCAAGTGGGCGTAGTGGCGGCCCAGGCAGGTTCGTTCCCCCGCAGCAAAGGGCACGTAACCCCAGGCTGGTGCCTTACCAGTGTCGAACCGTTCCGGCAGGTATGCCGTCGGGTTGTCCCAGAGGTGAGGGTCGCGGTGAGTCAAATACGGGCTGTAGAGCACCAACTCGCCCTTGGGGATATCGACCCCATCAAGGGTCACGTCTTTGTTGGCTCGTCGACTACCGGTCCACCCTGCTGGATACAACCGCAGCGTCTCCTTGATAGCGGAGTCGTGTCGCAAAGGATCCAGCAGGCTGGGGTCTTGGGCGGCGTGAGCGAGCAGCCACGCCAGAGTGTGGGCGGTGGTGTCGTAACCGGCCGCGAGCGCCACCCTCATCTCGGCCAAGCCGCCGTGGGCAGCGAAGGTCTGAGCCAGGCTCCCCGGCGGGGGGTCGGCGAGGGCCGCTTCGAGTCGGGCGTTCATCGCGCGGAAGCGGATCGGCCTCGGCAAAAACGGGATGGGCAGCGGTTGCTCCATCGGCCCGAGCCACCGGTCGAGCACCGGGTCAATCACCTCCGAGCCCAGGAAGGTCGACGACAGCACCGCGCGCACCACGATGGAGGCCCACTCGATGGCGTCGAAATCGCCTCTCGGGAGGCTGCGCTCGATGCTGGTTGCCATACCGGTGTGCAGGTCGTTCATCGCGCTCTTGGTGAAGCCCGGGTTGAGGATCTTGCGCTGCGGGCGGTGCTCCGGGGCGTCGGTCTGCACGATGCCGGCGTTCAGATAGGGCGACAGTTCGCTGAGCCCCCCGCGGCTGCGGAAGGTCTCGAGGTCGCCCAGCACACCACGGTTCCACTCCGGCGAGTAGCCCACGAGGGCTCGCCGCCAGAGCTTCAGCTCGAAGGTCGAGACACCCCTGGCTCGCGCGGCCAGCGCACCCTTTTCGAGGACACCCAGCGGGTTGATCCCCCACTGGCCGAGGTGTCCAACCAGAGGCGACCTCGGCGGTGAAGGAAGGCTCGGCGGTGACGGGAGGGGCGCTTTCATGCGTAGGTCCTGCCGCGCCAGGTAGGCCGACCGCGCAGCGCGCGCAAGACCAGCGGGACCATGGCCGGGGCGATCGCGGGGCTCAGGACCGCTTGCCAGACGGCATACCTGCGCGTCTTGACCTCCACGAGCCCGCGCTCGGCCATGCCCATCAGCAGCGGCACTGCCCAGCGTCCGTCCCGCGCCAGCATGACCAAAGGAACGGTGTATGCCGCCGCGTGGGCCGCCCAGCCCAGCACCAGGACCGGTTTGGACCCGCCAGCCATCGGCATCAGCCCGCGCGACAAGCCGCGGACCACGTCGGCATACGAGGTGTACATCCGGACGTGGAGCAGGTCTCCGCCTAGCGCCAAACCAAGACACAAACCACTAGATCGGGTATGCCGAGCCATCGCCACGTCTTCCACAATCTGGTGACGCACGGACGCGAAACCACCGAGGCGCGCGAGACTGGCGCGGTCGAAGACGAGGCA
>JBBSVB010000032.1:0-12704 GCA_038233875.1 Actinomycetales bacterium
GTAAAGCCCGCATCGAGTGCGCCAGCAGCATGAACGGCGTCCCGGCCCACGATGGGGCCGACCTCGGCCAAGTGGATTGCGCGAGACAGTGTCGACACCGTGAGATCGTGCAGGGCGAAAGCTTCTAGGAGACGACGTGCCTGATCAATGGCGTCCTGACGCGGTCCCATGCGCAACCGATGAAACATCACTTCCTGGACCATCTCAACCGACGCGTGGAACTGAACGCCCGGACCTGCGGTGGCCAACAAGTCACGACACCCTTCGCGCCTCGAGTCCTGACCGCCGAGGGCGAGCGCGACAACACTGGAATCGACAAAGAAGGTGGAACTCATCCCCACCGATCCACCAATTCTTGGTCCATCGCTGGCCGTTGATCTTCCCACAACTCAGTCTTGCCTGCCTTCGGAACCGCCGTGTGCTCGAGCAGCCACACCATCGCCCCGGCCTGTTGATGGGAATAGTCGACATGCAGGTCGATAGCCTCCCGGATGACGGCGTTCACACTGATACCGGTGAGGGCGGCCCGCTCGGCGACCCGGTCAAATCGCTCTTGATCGAGTAGCAATTGGACCCGTCTCTAGCGCCGACATTTATACACAAAACATGTGCATACACATGTGCGGTCGTCTTTGCGCACCGTTGTAAGGCTCCGCAGCTCCCAGTGGCGCGCACGACCCCGTCGAACGTCTCACACTCGATGCGAGAGACTGCAGGTGTGAGCGAGCCACACAGTCATTCCCACGAACACCGCCCCCGAGCCGACGCCAGCGTCCGCACGAGTCGCCCCAACGACGCCCCCGCTATCGGGATGGTGCAAGCGACGGTCTTCCGGACGGCATACGCCGATGTCGTGCCCGCCTCGGTGCTGGAAGAATTCGACCCGGACCAGTTTGCCCTGGCCTGGCGCGACGCGATGGCTAACCCGCCTACCCCAGTGCACCGTGTGCTGGTGGCCTGCGCCGGGGAGCAGATCGTCGGCTTCGCGGCCGTCGGCCCCACAGCCGACACCGATGAGGCAGTGCCCGAGCACAGCGGCGAAGTTCTCGTCTTGGCCGTGCACCCCGACGCCCACCGAGCGGGCCATGGATCTCGCCTGCTCAACGCGAGCGCCGACACGCTGCGCGCCGGCCATCATGGCGGCATGGTGGCCTGGGTGCTGGCCAGCGACGAGGCAGCCCGGACCTTCTTCACCGTGAGCGGGCTTGAGCCCGACGGCGCGTGGCGCGATCGGGTCGTGGGACCTGGCGGGCAACTGGCCCGCGAAGTCCGACTCGTGGCGCGTCTCGGCCCTCCCGAATAGCCCCATCGTGACCACCTCACGCATCATCGGCGTTGATGTGGCACGCGCACTGGCTCTGCTCGGAATGGTCGTGGCGCACATGCGCGACGCGGTCAATGCCACAAACGGGAGCCTCGACCCGTGGCACCAGTTAGTAGCGGGGCGGTCTTCGGCTCTTTTTGCGGTGCTGGCAGGCCTGTCCATCGTGCTCGCGACTTCCTCGGCGAGCACGGACGGGCAACCGAGTCTGCGTCCGAATGCCCGAACTGCTCTGGTCTGTCGAGCGGTGCTGATCGCCACCATCGGATTGCTCCTGGGGTCCCTAGCCGAGGGAATCGCGGTCATCTTGACCTACTACGGGCTCCTGTTTCTCTGCGCCCTTCCGGTGCTCCGTTGGCGGGCTCGTTCACTGGCGTTGTTGGCCGTCGGCTGGGGCGTGACGGCCCCCATCGTGAGCCTGGTGCTGCGCCCTTTTCTGCCCCGTCCGAGCCTCAACATACCTGCTCCGTCGTCCTTGGCTGACCCCCTTGGTTTGATGGGCGAATTGCTCTTCACCGGCTACTACCCCGTCCTGACGTGGGCCACATACCTCTTCGTGGGTATGGCGCTCGGTCGGCTCGATCTGCGCTCGCGCCTGATATCGCTTCGGTTGGCTCTCGGCGGGGGCGTGCTCGCGGCGATCTCCATCGGCGTCTCCGCACTCGTGACCCGCTCGGTCAATGTTCAGCAGTCGCTGATCGACACCTACGACCGAGGAGATGTCGGCGACTGGTCGGAACTCAGCGACACGTTGACCTCGGGGCTCTTCGGAACCACTCCGACCGGCTCATTCTGGTGGCTCGCGGTCTGGTCGCCGCACACAGGCAGCATCGTGGACCTGGCCCAAACCGTGGGCTGCGCCCTCGTGATCCTCGGGTTGGCTCTTGCCGCAACTTCGCGGCTGTCGCAGGGTGGTCGACGGGTGGCCAGCGTGATCTTCGGAGCTGGCTCGATAACCTCGACGCTGTATGTCGCCCACGTCCTCACCCTCGTGCTCCCGGCCGGGTGGGGCTGGGCCTTCGAAATCTCGTTCCATGTGATGGTGCTTGCGGTCATTGGTGCCATTTTTACGCTCGGCCGAGCGCGCGGACCCCTCGAATGGCTAGTGGCCGAGAGTTCACGCGCCGCGGCCTCCACTGTCGACCCGACACGTGAGAGCCCCGCCTTTCGGCCTTAGTGACTTTTTCGTGTACCTTAAGTGAACAACAGGTTAACGAAAGGTGGACACCATGGATCGTATACGCGCAATGCCACACTCGCGCAGACCTTCGGTCATGTCGTGGGTCCCTGTGAAGGACTCGAACGGCCGAGTGCGCATGGAAATGCGCTGGCACGTCGGCGAGACCGCAGCTAAGCGCACGCCGGTGCTGGCGGGGAAGACTGCTGCATAACCGGGAAATAACTCCCAGATGCGAGTAAGGGCGGGTCCGTTGACGAACCCGCCCTTACTGCTGTCTGCAGCCTGTCTAGCTAGACGTCACAACGATCAGTTGTCGTCTTCACTGGAGCTGGCGTCGCCACCGTTGGAATCGTCACCATTCGACCCACTGCGGTTGCGCCCACCGCGACGACGACGGTTGCGCTTCGGGCGGTCGGAGTTGTCGTCCGAGCCCTCACCGTCTGCGTCGTCGCCTTCGGCGTCACTGTTGCCTGCGTCAGCGGCGTCGTCGGCCGCGGGGGCGTCGGGCACGGATGCGACCTCAGCCTGCGTCGTCGTGGTCTCGACTGCCGCAGCCGGAGCTGCCGATTCGTCTGCGGCCTCATCAGCCACCACGGCGCCAAGCGACAACTTGCCACGCGGGTCGACCTCCTTGAGCTCGACCTGCACCTTCTGACCCACGGACAGCACGTCTTCGACAGCGTCGATGCGCTTGCCGCCGACGAGCTTGCGGATCTCGGAGATGTGCAACAGACCATCTTTGCCTGGCGTAAGGGAGATGAACGCGCCGAACGTCGTGGTCTTGACCACGGTGCCCATAAAGCGCTCGCCGACCTCGGGCATCGTCGGGTTGGCGATCGCGTTGATCTGCGCCCGAGCAGCCTCCGCCGAGGGGCCGTCCGTGGCACCGATGTAGACCGTGCCGTCGTCCTCGATAGCAATGTCGGCGCCGGTGTCTTCCTGGATCTGCTTGATCATCTTGCCCTTTGGCCCGATGACCTCGCCGATCTTGTCGACCGGGACCTTGACGGTGATGACGCGAGGAGCGTAGGGGCTCATCTCATCGGGGGCGTCGATGGCCTCAAGCATGACGTCCAGGATGTGCATCCGGGCGTCGCGGGCCTGAGTCAGCGCACCGGCCAGCACCGAGGCGGGGATGCCGTCGAGCTTGGTGTCGAGCTGGATGGCCGTGACAAATTCCTTGGTCCCGGCGACCTTGAAGTCCATGTCCCCGAAGGCATCTTCAGCGCCGAGGATGTCGGTCAACGCGGCATACTGCGTCTGTCCGTCAACTTCTGCGGAGACCAGGCCCATGGCGATTCCGGCGACCGGGGCGCGCAGCGGCACACCAGCATTCCAGAGCGACATGGTGGACGCACAGACGGAGCCCATCGAGGTCGACCCGTTGGAGCTGAGTGCCTCGGAGACCTGACGGATGGCGTACGGGAACTCTTCACGCGACGGCAGCACGGGCATCAAAGCGCGCTCGGCGAGCGCACCGTGACCGATTTCGCGGCGCTTCGGGGAGCCGACGCGGCCAGTTTCACCGGTGCTGTAGGGCGGGAAGTTGTAGTTGTGCATGTAACGCTTGCGCGTCACCGGGGACAGCGTGTCGAGCATCTGCTCCATACGCAGCATATTCAGCGTGGTGACACCCATGATCTGGGTCTCGCCTCGCTCGAAGATCGCCGAGCCGTGAGCACGAGGGATGACCTCGACCTCAGCGGACAGGGCGCGAATGTCGGCCAGACCGCGGCCGTCGATGCGCACGCTGTCGCGCAGGATGCGCTGGCGAATCAGCTTCTTCTGCGTAGCGCGGTATGCCGAGGACAGTTCCTTGTCGCGACCGGCGAAGGCCGCGTCGTCAGAGCCGGACAGCGAAGCCTTCATCGACTCTTTGATTTCGTCGATCTTGTCTTCGCGCTCAGCCTTGCCCGCGATCTGCAGCGCGGAGTTAAGCGCGTCGCTGACCTCGGCTTCGACAGCGGCGAGGGCGTCGTCCTGGTATTCGAGGAAGCGCGGGAAGTCCTGCACATCCTTGGCTGCTGCTGCGGCCAATTCTGACTGGGCCTTGCACAGTTGGCCGATGAACGTCTTGGACGCTTCGATGCCCTGTGCGACGACCTCTTCGGTCGGCGCCTGCTTGCCCATCGTGTTGACGAGGTCCCAAGTGGCTTCGGTGGACTCGGCCTCGACCATCATGATCGCGACGTCATCATTTCCATCCGCGTCCTGACCCACGACCCGGCCGGCGACGACCATGTCAAAGGTGGAGCGCGCGGCGTCACTGAAGTTCGGGAAGGCGACCCACTGGCCGTCGATGAGCGACACGCGGGTCGCACCGATCGGGCCGCTGAACGGCAGACCAGATATCTGAGTCGACGCGGAGGCGGCGTTGATGGCCACGACGTCGTATTGGTGGTCCGGGTTCAGGGACAGCACCGAAATGACAACCTGGACCTCGTTGCGCAGACCGGAGACAAAACTCGGGCGCAGCGGACGGTCGATCAGACGGCAGGTCAGGATCGCTTCGGTCGAGGGGCGTCCTTCGCGGCGGAAGAAGCTACCGGGGATCTTGCCCACGGCATACATGCGCTCTTCGACATCAACCGTCAGCGGGAAGAAGTCGAAGTGGTCTTTGGGGTGTTTGCCGGCCGTGGTGGTCGACAGCAGCATGGTGTCGTCATCGAGGTATGCGGTGACGGAGCCAGCAGCCTGAGCAGCGAGGCGTCCGGTCTCGAAACGAACCGTGCGGGTGCCGAAGGTGCCATTGTCGATGACGGCTTCGGCGGATGTGATTTCTGGACCCTCCATGGGTCCTCCTTATCTGTTGTGCTCAGCGCGGGGCATCGTCGTTGTGCTCGGCTGTTCGAAACTGTCGGCCGTTTCGCGGTGCTATGTGGCCGACATACGCATAAGAGCGACCCCCAAAGATGGGAGTCGCTCCTAGGCGAAACTTAGCGGCGTAGGCCGAGGCGCTTGATCAGCGACCGGTAACGCTCGATGTCGGTGTCTGCGAGGTAACGCAGCAGACGCTTACGCTTACCGACAAGTAGCAGCAGACCACGACGGCTGTGGTGGTCGTGCTTGTGCTCACGGGAGTGCTCCGTCAGATCACGGATGCGCTGGGTCAGCATCGCGACCTGCACCTCCGGAGAGCCGGTGTCGCCCTCGCTCGTGCCGTATTCCTCCATGATGGTCTTCTTCACAGAAATATCTAGGGGCATTGCTCTCCTTGTGATCTCGTTGCGCGGCGCGCCTGGGCAGATCCACCAGGGCACTCTCAATCCGCGGCCGTTCGAACGGCAGCGCTCAATCTATCAGCGCCGCTCCCTTAGCCCATAATCCCCTTCGCCGCACATCGTGAGCGTGGGAGGCTGTGACCTATGACCCTAGAGACGTTTAACGAAGACTGGAACACCGCATTGTGCGTCGCGGCCCACCCCGACGACCTGGAGTACGGTCTCGCGGCAGCCGTCGCTCGGTGGACCAAGCAGGGCAAAACCATCACTTATCTCCTGGCGACCAGCGGGGAGGCCGGGATTGACGGCATACCCCCGGTTGAGGCTGGTCCCCTGCGTGAGCAGGAAGAACGCAACGGGGCCGCCCACGTCGGGGTCGAGGTCGTGGACTTCATGGGTATGCAGGACGGTGCCGTGGAGTACGGGTTGCCGTTGCGCAAGGGCATCGCTGCAGCCATTCGGCGCACTCAGCCTGATGTAGTTTTTGCGTTGACGCACCGGGAGACATTTGGTGGGGGTGGATTGAACCAGGCCGATCACCGCGCGGTTGGTTTGGCCACAATGGATGCGTGCGCGGACGCGGGCAACCGGTGGCTCTTCACCGACCTGATGGACGCGGGGCTCGATCCGTGGCCGGGTGTGAAGATGCTTTGCTTCGCCAACTCTGAGCGGGCCACTCACCGCGTCGATGTCAGCGACACTTTCGAGGACGGGGTCGCTTCGCTGGCGGCGCACCGCGAATACCTCGAGGCACTCGGGTCTGACTACCCCTCAGCCCGCAACCTGCTCCAGATGATCCTCGGTACGAGCGATCAAGAAGGTGTCGGCGACTACACGCTTACGATGGAGGTCTTCAACCGCTGAAGCGCACCCTTTTCCGCTGGGCCTCTACCCCTCCTACCGCGGCATATCCCTCACTTGTGGACCCTCCGCGCCACGCGTAGAAGCCGAACCGTTCGATAAACATGCCGTAGGCAATATCGTTAGTTCGATGAGTCCCGACGATCCCGATCAACGGCTGGCCGCGGAAAAACGCGCCCGCGCTCTCATTGATATACAACTCAGTGATACTGGATGGATAGTTCAAGACAAAAAGGACCTCAACCCTTTCGAGGCCCAGGGAATCGCGTGTCGCGAAGTAGTGCTGAAATCTGGCCACGGCCGGGCGGCTTACCTTCTGTATGTCGACAAGAAAGTCGTCGGCGTCATCGAGGCCAAGCCTTAAGGCTCTACGTTATCTGGTGTGGAGTGGCAATCTGCGATGTATGCCGAGGGTCTCCGGGCCGCGGTCCGGCTCAATGCGCTAACTGTTGACGGCAAGTTGCCTTTTGTCTTCGAGGCCAGCGGAAGCGAAACCCACTTCACCAACGGGTACGACCCCGAGCCCCGCTCCCGACAGATCTTCTTCTTCCCGCAACCGTCAACCTTGGCGAAACTGCTCCGGGCCGCTGAGGCCGATTCACACAGTCCCACCTGGCGAGGCAAGGTACGTGGCCTGTCCGAGCTCGACACCAGCGCGCTACGTCCTGCCCAGATCACCGCCATCAACGGCATCGAGAAGAGTTTGGTGGAGCAGCGCTTCGCTCGCCGAGTTCGAAGCCGTAGCCACGGCCCTGGAAGCCCAGCTCGCCGATGCGACCACGGCGGATTGACATCGAGCGCGTGTCTCTTTTTCGAGGTTTGGCTTATTTCTCGTAGTGGTATCGAGCCTGCAAGATCAGCACGTCGGACTCTTCGACTCTATAGACGATGCGATGTTCATCACTGATCCGGCGCGACCACGCCTGCACTCCGTATCGGAGCCGCTCTGGCTTCCCGATGCCCTCAAACGGGTCCCGGCAGATGTTATCGATCAGGCGGTTGATGCGCTTCAGAGTTGTGCGGTCTTGGGTCTGCCAATACCGATAGTCATCCCACGCTTGTGGGGCAAAGACGACGTTCACTCCCGATCAAGTTCACGCATCTCGCCGTGGCCGGCTCGAAGGCTCGCGTCCGCGGCTAGCAGTCGACGAGCGTTCTCGGGCGAGCGAAAGAGGTAGGCCGTCTCTTGCATACCCTCGTATTCGGCGACTGATAGCAACACTGCGTTGCCGCGCTTCGAAGTGATCTCGACGACGGTGTGGTCGTCGTTGACCTGTTCGATCAGCGGGAACAGCGTCTTGCGCGCTTCGCTGGCGGTTATTGCCATGACATCCTCCCATGACGATAAATTGTACGTTTTATGGTACCACTTGACGAGTGTCAGTCCGAACCGAGCACCCAAACAGGCATAACGACATCTGACCTGCGCAAACGTTGGCGAAATCGCCCTTCTGCCTGTTTCAATGCCCTGAGCGACGCCAATGTCCGAATGCTAAAGACACCGAGACACACCACCGAAGTGTGATAGCGAGTTGGGTATGCCGACAGGCTGGGCTTAGGTGCGGCGCTGGCAGTTCGCGCACCAGAACAGGTTACGATCCGCGACCACTGCGGTCTTGATGGTCGAGCCGCAGCGCAGGCACGGCTGCCCGGTGCGCTTGTAGGCGTAGTAGGTACGCCGCCCCGGCCTCACCGGCGAACCAAGAGCCATCTGCTCCACTACCTTGGCCACCTGGTCTTCGTACGTGACGATCCGCCCGGTCTCGACGCCCAGCGGCATCAGCATCACCAGGTCGTCCCACATCGCCTGCCAGGTATGCCGTTTGATCCGGTTGCCCGCAAACAGCGGCCCCACGCGGTGACGGAAGAGCACCTCGCTGCGGTAGACGTTCCAGACACCAGCGAGCACCTTCTGATCCATCAACAGCTCAGCAATGCTGCGCTTCGACCGGTGGATCATCGTCCAGGCCCGATCGGGGTCGGCGTCAACAGCCCGCAGAGGATCCGGCCCCTGACGAGCCACGACGGCTGCAACCTCATCAGGGGTCAGCACCGCGCAGATAATCGGCCCCCGCAGATCGGCCAGCTGCGCTAGCGTTTCCATCCGCAGCCGCACTTGCCCGCGAACGGGTGGCACGGCATACCCCTCAGGAATCGGCGTGATCGAGAACTTGCCGATCAACCCGAGGTGCACGTGGAGCCGCAAATCGGCATCGAAGTCCACGAACAAGTGCTTGCCCCAGGCGTCTGCCCGCGCGACCGAATGCCCATCCAGCAGTGCCGCTCCGTCGGCAAAGCGCAACTGAGGACTGCTGACCATAGGGGCCGTGCCGATGAAGGCGTCTCCGAGGTCGCGCGCCAGTTTATGGATGGTGTGACCTTCAGGCATGCGCCCATCCTGCCCTCCGCCTCCGCGCCACCTACCGCCTGGGCAAGGTTATGCCGCCAAAGCAGCCGAAATCGCAGCCAAAAACGCGCATAACCTTGCCCAGGCGCGGCAAAAAGGGAGGGTTAGCCGGTGTTTCGCAGACCGGCCGAGACGCCGTTGACGGTGATCAGCAGCGCGCGCTGCAGTTCCCGCTCGTCCGCGACCTCACCACCGGCCCGCAACCGCCGCAGCAACTCGACCTGCAGATACGAGATCGGGTCAAGGTACTGGTCGCGGACGGCCAGTGAACGCTGCAAGGTCGGCTGGTCATCGAGCACATCCTCAAGACCCGTCAGCCGCTGCAGCTCGCTCAACGTGAGCGCGAACTCGGCCTTGATCACGTCGAAGATGTGTCGCAACTCCTGCGGCACCAAGGTATTGACGTAGTGCGCGGCAATGTCGAGGTCCGTCTTGGTGACCGTCATCTCAACGTTGGAGATCAGCGCCCCGAAGAATTGCCATTCGGCCAGCATCGCCTCGAGAGCGTCACCGTGGCCGGCTTCGCGCGCCGCCTTCAGACCGGATCCCATGCCGAACCAGCCCGGCACGATCTGCCGTGTCTGGGTCCAGCCGAAGACCCACGGGATAGCCCGCAGACCGTCCAGCCCTTGGCCGGTGTCGGGGCGCTTGCTGGGCCGCGACCCGATGTTGAGCCCGCCGAGTTGATCCACCGGGGTGGCCGCCACAAAGTATGCGGGCAAGTCGGGGTCGTCGATCAGGCCGCGGTAGGCCGCATACGCCGCATCGCTGGCGACGTCCATCACGTCATCCCACTGGGCGATCTGCTCAGCCGGGTTGCGGGGCTCGGTGTGCAAGGTGCTAGCCCGAAGGACAGCAGCCAGCGACAGCTCGAGGTTTTCGTGCGCCAAGGCCTGCAGGGAGTATTTGTCAGAAATGACCTCACCTTGCTCGGTGAACTTGATCTCGCCCTCCAGAACGCCGTAGGGCTGAGCCAAGATCGCTTCGTACGTCGGGCCACCACCACGACCGACCGATCCGCCGCGGCCGTGGAAGAGCCGCAGTTTCACTCCGTGCTTGGCCGCGACATCACGCAATGCCCGCTGGGCCTGGTGAATCCCCCACTGACTGGTCATCACGCCGGCCTGCTTGTTGGAGTCTGAGTAGCCCAACATCACTTCTTGGGTGTCCCCGCGCAGGCGCACGACCTTGCGGTATGCCGTGTCGCTGAGCAACGTGTCCACCAGCGAGGCCGCGACGCGAAGCTCGTCGATGGTCTCCAGCAACGGAGCAAAGCCGATGTGGGCGAAGGCTCCGGTGCCGTCAGCCCGGCCGTGGATGTCGACCAGCCCAGCCTCCCGAGCCAGCACCGCCGCCGCCATCACATCGTCGGCACCTTGCGTCATCGAGATGATGTAGGTCTCGATGACGTCGGGGCCGTAGGTCGCCAGCGCGTGGCGGATTTCATCGAAAACCGCCAGCGTCTTAGGGCGCTCCGAGGCGGGGCTGAGCAGTGGCCGCTGTGACGCCAGCTCGTGGGTCAAGACGCGCATCCGCTCGTCTCGCTTGAGCTCGGCATAGGGCGCCTTGAGGTGTCCGAGGCCATCGAGCACGCCGGCCAGGAATTCGTGGTGCTTCTCAGCATGCTCGCGCACGTCGAGGGTGGCCAGGTGCAGCCCGGTGCCGGCGAGGGTCTGGATCGCTTGTGCCATCCGGCCGTCGGCAATGAGCCCACCACCGTTGTTGCGCAAAGAGTCGGACACCACCGACAGGTCAGCGACCAACTCGGCGGCGCTGGCGTAGTCGCGGCCGGGCTCGTATGCCGAGTCCGCCTTCACCCGGCGCCGGGTGTTGATCAATTTCGCCTTAACGCAGGTCAGCTTCAGCCGGTAGGGCTCGGCGGCGTTCAACTCTTTGACGCGCGGGTCGAGGCCGGGCAGATTCTCCAGGTCTTCATCCAACGAGGCTTGCATCGCCGAGTCCACATCAACGATGACTGTGGAGCTGGAGATCTGCGAGGTCAGCACGTCTAAGAGCCCAAGGGCCACACGGATCGCGTGCTCGTGGTGCAGAGCCAAAATGCTTCGGGTCATCTCGGGCGTCACGAACGGGTTGCCGTCGCGGTCGCCGCCAATCCACGAGCCGAACCGGATGGGGGTGTGCGAGGGGTCCATCACGATGTCGTGCTGAGCGAGCAGGTCGGCAAACTCCCCCAGCAGTTCGGGCATCGTGCGTCGCAGCACCTCGTTGAGGTAGTACATCGCGTTGCGGGCTTCGTCCATCGGCGTGGGCCGGTTAGTCCGCAGCTCGTCGGTCTGCCAGATGAGGTCGATCAACTCGGCCAACGTGCGGTCTTGACGACGCCGGGCGATCGACTCGGTGGCGGTGGTGCGGGCCAACTCGTCACACAGGTGGCGGATCTTGGTCAGCACGGAGCGGCGGCTGGCCTCGGTGGGGTGGGCAGTGAAGACAGGGCGAACGTCAAGCTCGCCGACGGCTTGTGCCAGGCGCTCCGGGCCAAGGGTGTCGACCACATCGCTGACGGTGGCGGCCAACCAGCCGTCGGACTCGGGGCGTTCCTTCAGACCGCGCACGCGGTGCACCTGCTCGGCCGCATTGGCTAGGTGGAAGTATGCCGCGAAGGCCCGGACGAGATCGGTGGCCTGGTCCAGCGGCAGGTCGGCGAGGATCTCTTTGACGGACTCTGCTGCGTCCGCGTCACCGGCCTTGCTCGACTTCGTCTGGACCCGCACGTGTTCGACCTGGTCCAGCAAGGCTTGGCCGTGGTGCCGGACCAGGGACTGGCCGAGCAACGTGGACACTCGGCGCACGTCGGCGCGCAACTCTGGGCTAATCGGGTCTTGGGTCACGGAGCGACCCTATCCAGCGTTCTGTTTCACCGGTATTGCGGCGCGCGTGAACTTGTGGCTCGGCCTACCGCTGAGCGAGCAGGTCCCAGATCTGCCGAGCGGCGGGGGCCGCCACCTCGCCGCCGATTCCACCCTCATCGACCACCACCACGACCACATACTGAGGACCTGTGGTGGGGCCGTACGACGCATACCAGGCCGTGGACCGTGCGCCGAGTGCTTCGGCTGAGCCCGTTTTGCCCGCCACCGGATAGGCCTCCAGATCGAATCCTTCGAAGGCTGATGCGCCGGTGCCGTTGGTGTTGACCCCGGCTAAACCGTCGCGCACGATCTGCCACGTCTGCGCCGGCAGAGTCACCTCGCCGCGCTGCTTCGGCGCAAACGTCGAGACCACGGTCCCGTCCTGACGCCGCGTGTCGGCGGCGACCTGGGGCGTCCACAGCGTTCCGCCGTTCGCGATGGCGGCATACGCACTGGCCAACTGCACCGGCGTGACGGCTACCCCTCCCTGCCCGATCGCCAGGTTGACCGCATCACCGGGGCGGTATTGGTCCCCTTGGGCGCAGTTTTCCTTGGCTGACTGCTCCAGGAACTCACGCCGTTGCTCGTCGTCCTCCTCGGGATACCCGCGCTCGGCCTGGTTGCAGATTTGGTCTTTAGTGGCTTCCCAGGTGGACCGTTTCGCCTCGCGGCCGGTGACCGTGCCGCCGACTTCGCCCGGTAGGTCGATCCCAGTTCGGGCACCGAATCCGAAGTCTTGGGCCAACAGAACGTAGGGGTCTTGCAGATCCTGGGTCGTCTCGACTCCCCCGAGGTCTTGCCAGTTTTGGTAGGCCCAGCGGTAGAACACGGTGTCGCAGGAGAC
>JBBSVB010000033.1:0-12520 GCA_038233875.1 Actinomycetales bacterium
CCCGGTCACGAGTGGCCCTGATCAACAACGACGAAACCACCGACCAGAAGGAGGACCTGACACCTGCCGCCCTCACTGCCTAGAGTGCAACCACCGGATCACGCGGTGGCCCCTTCATCCACCACGACCATGGACTCGACCTCCCGCGCAGGTTCGCGCCGCATGCGTCGCGGTTCGACAGACCTCGCGACCCCGCCGCCGGTATACATAGCCGCAAGCAACGGTTCGCGGGTCTCGGGGAGAACAGCCATCAACACGCACGCACGCCAGTCGGTGTCCGGAAGGCACCCCTGATGCCCCGCGCACCCCGCTACCAGTTGCCCACGCCGGGTCAGCGGTACGAGGACCTCGACGGCATCGAACCCGGCGCACGCCCGACCCGCCCTGCCGAGCGCCCGCCCACCGGAGGTGGACGCCGACGACGCAAAGTGGCCGTCGCCCGCCGCAGCCGCGAACGCCTCAACCCGGCTGGCGGCTACTTCTACTGGTGCGAGCACTGCAACTACTGCAACACCTCCGCCGAAGGGCAGAAGGCACGCTGCCCTGACCACGCCGCTACCCACGAAGCCAACCGCAAAGCCACGTCCTCAACCCCAACGGGCATCAGCCCCCAAGTTCTCGCCGAGGTCCACCAGCGCGCAAGCGTCGTCCGCGCCGCACGACAACAAGTCCTCATCGCCGAACGCAACCCACGCGACCTCCCAGCCGCCAGAGCCCGCCTCGACGCCGCCGTGACCGGTCTCCTGACCGCCATCAACAACCTTCCCCGCCCGCCGCGAAGAAGGCCACGAACCCCCCGCCGAGGAGTACCCGAGCATGAGCACTTACGAGACGCGACGGCAGGAACGAGCAGCATGGCTCACGTATCAACTCGGTCTGAGTCGCCAACAAGCCGATGCGATAACGAGGGGAGTCCCGGACTCCAGCCGACGCACATTGGTGCGCGACATTGGTGCATTCCGCATCCACGGGTTGAGCGACGCAGATGCCGTCGCTTGGTGCGAAGCCGGAGTCTGCATTGCGTCGCTGGCCTCGCAATGGAACAGCGGCGGTTACACGGCGCAGGAGTTCGTCGCCCTACGTGACGTGTGCGTCGAACGCAACGTCGCCAGCCCGACCGAGTTGCTCACACGCATCCTCGAAGACGGAATCCCGTACGAGTTCGCGCTCCTGTGCCTCCGGGCCGGAGCCCTCACCGGACGCGAACTCACCGAGTGGCACCAGCAGGACCTCAACGGTGAAGACATACGGGCCACGCTCACGATGCTCGCCGGGCACGCCGACTGACTCTGTCGGCACCCCCGACTAACGTCACGGACTTGTGCCGACCGAAACCGACGACGCCTCCCGGAGAACCTGCACTCCACGGAGGACCCCATGCACCCAGACACGTCACTCCCGACCGACCTGCCGTCCGGCTGGGCCACCGGCCTGACCCCCGACGAAACCGCCGCGCTGCTGCGGCAACTGCACGACCTCGCCCACGACGAACACCCCGAGGAAACCGACCTCGACCTGCGGTTTTAGTCATTCCGACCCCTATCCCCTTCGTCGAGGCGATCGTCCACGTCCTGTCCTTGTGTTCCGTAGGGTGACCTATGTGACGTATGAGAAGGGTCAGCGAGTGCACATTCCGGGCAGGAACCTGCCGGAGTGGGTAACGATCTACGCTGCCTTGGATACGCCCACGGGCATGACTCTGTTCGTCGAGACGACTCCGGGCGTATACGAGCCGATTGAGGTCACCGAGGAGCAGTCCCAAAGCATTCAGACGCTGCACCCTGATGGTGAGGCCGACTCGAACCGAGTCCTCGCGGGCATGTGGACGCAATGGATGGCTGCCGCGAGTGCGAACGCCGATACGACCGTGTTGGCCTCGACACCCCTTCGCCCGTATGCGCACCAGTCGAATGCCGTCTACGGGGCCATGCTGCCCCAGCCGCGACTCCGGTTCCTGCTTGCGGACGAGCCCGGCACAGGCAAGACGATCATGGCGGGGCTCTACCTCCGAGAAATGCAAAAACTCGGATTTGTGAACCGTGCCATTGTCGTCTGCCCAGCCGGTCTGGTGACGAAGTGGCAAGCCGACTTCGAGCGATTCTTCGGCGGTGAGTTGCGTCGTATTACAAACGAGACGATCCAACAGCACGGTCTTGCCGCCCCTCACGACATGTGGGTCGTTTCCCTCGAACTTGCTGCCATGAACCCTGCCGTTCAGGAGGCGATCCGCCCTGACCGTGCAGGCTGGGACGTCGTGGTGTTCGACGAGGCACACAGGCTCACTCCCACCGCCGAGACCTTCCATCAAGTGGGACGCCTGCTCGCCAAGAACACCCCCCGAGCGCTGCTGATGACGGCGACGCCGCACAGGGGTTCCGAGTGGTTGTTCAGGCACCTTCTCCACCTCGTGGACCCCGACGTGTACCCCGACCCCGGCGATGACCCGAAGGCGACGTTCCGCGACCTCAAGCCCGGACCCGTTCACTTCCTTCGTCGCATGAAGGAGGACCTCTTTGACTACGACGGCAGGACCCGACTGTTTCGGGGCCGCACCGCGCACAACGAGATCGTTCCCCTGAACCTCGTCGAACACGGGTACTACACCGAGGCTCTCGACCTCGTCGACACGTATTTTCCGACCATCGCCGCGCCACTGGCTCGCATGGTCTACGGCAAGCGCACTGCCTCATCGCTGCACTCGCTTGCCGAAACGCTCAAGCGTCGCCGAGACCTGATGGGCAGCGAATCACCGACCGAGGCCGCGCACAGGCAAGACCCCTACGATGAGGATCCGACCGCGCAGGATGAGGCGCGTGTCATCGCTGAATCTTCTAAGTCAGCCCGCGCCGAGAAGAGGGCCATCGCCAACCTTCTTGACAGGCTTGAACCGCTCCTCGTGTCCCCGGACCTGCCCGTGTCGAAGTGGAAGCCACTGATTGATCGTTGCTTCAGCGCCAACGGCATCACTCCCGGCGGAAACCTGCAAGCGGTCATCTTCACCGAGTACGCCGACACCGCAGACTGGATCGTGGCCCGCCTCGCTGAACAGGGTTACACCGCTAAGCGTTACTCGGGCCGCGACAGCCACGCCATCCGTGACGAGGTGCGGACGGATTTCATGGCCCGCAAGTTCCAAATTATCGTCTCCACTGACGCAGGCAACGAAGGCATCGACCTCCAATCTGCCCACGTTCTCGTCAACTACGACATCCCTTGGAGCCTCGTGCGGCTCGAACAGCGCATGGGACGCATCCACAGGGTCGGGCAAGACCGCGATGTCGAGTTGTACAACCTCATCGCCAAGGGCACCCGCGAAGGCGATGTCCTCACAGTGCTCCTCGACAATTTCGTCAACGCCGCCAACCAACTCTCCGGACAGATGTTCGACTCCCTGTCCTTGGTGGCAGAGCAAGCAGGGCTCACTGAAGGACGGCTATCCGGTCTGCTGGCCGACACCTTCACCGACGACCCCGACCGTCAACAAGCCGCACTCGCCGCAGTCAAGGCCATCACCACCACCCAACTTCGCAGCGAAGCCGAAAAGTCTCACAAGATCGAAGCCGCGCTCGCCACCACCGTCGACATCGCACAAGCCATCCGGCGGCGTAACCGCGAAGCCCTCGAACGCATCAACCCAGCCATCGTCGAGGCGTACCTCAACAGGCTGGCCGACGCACGCGTCTTCACCACCGCCAAGACCGCAGCAGGGGACGGCATCCTTCGCTTGACCGCCACTGGCAAGCCGCTTCCGGCATCCCTCGGCGACACGAAGACCGCCCTCGTCGCAACGAGCGGGAAGGCCCTCAGCACAGCGCAGACGACCGGGGCCAGTCTCTCCGGTGTCGTGTCCCTCGGCCCCGGCGAACCCGCATTTCGTGACCTCGTTCACGCCGCAGTCGCCGACCTCGAACCCGACACCTACAGGGGCGGGATCGTGGCCGACCCCACAACCGTGGGTGACTACGAACTCTTCGCCTTCGCAGGGTCGCTCGGTGAAACCGATGCAGGACGCGCCACCCCGTGGGCAGCGCTCATCCGCGTAGACGACATCGGCGCACGCAAGATCGCATGGGAAAGCCTCGCCAACCTCGTCCCCACCGACGGCGTCGCCGGTCCTCCTCACCCAGCAGCCGTCCACGACGCACAGGCACGAGCCAACCAACTCGCAACCACCGAACAGCAAGAACACCAAGACACCCTCAAGACATGGCTCACCAACGCCGAACGAGAATTGCGCGGCCTGCCCAGCAAGATCAGCCGCGACATCGCCGACCGCGATGAACGCCTCGCGGTACGCGAACAACTCGAAGGCATGGTGGACAAGCGGCTGATCGAATTGCGCCGCATGACCGACGTGACCATCAGCAACGTCAAACTCGCCGCCCACATCAAGGTCAAGGCAGCCGGAATCCCACTCGAACCCACCGAGAAGGACAGCGAAAACATCGGCATGCGAAAGGTTCGCCAAGAACTCGTCGCCCAAGGCTTCGCAGTTGCCGATGTACACCTCGAAGGCCGGGGCTACGACCTGTATGCAACAAGAGGCCAGACCCAACGTTGCGTTGAGGTCAAAGGCGTATGGAACTCGGCCTCCAGCCAAGGCATCCGCCTGACAGGCAACGAAATCCTCATCGCCACCCAGCAAGGCAACGACTACTGGCTCTACGTCATCGACGAGTGCTCGAACGGAGAAGGAAACGTGTACGGCGTATACCGCGACCCCATCGCTACATTTGACGGAATCATCAAGCAAGACGCCATCTTCACGGTCCCCGGCTCCGCGCTCAAGGCAGCCCGCGACGGCGAGGCCCAGTCATGACACGCATGATTGAACGCTGGTTCCCATGTACCGAGGTCAGCGAGTCATCGCAACAAGGGTGGGGAAGCGGTAACAGCGAATCGACCCTGTTCCCGTGGTTCGCCAAGCGTCCCCTTGCGCAGGCCCGAGCAGCCGTACTCACCAGCCTGTTGCCGTGGCCTGACGACGAGAAGGAACAGCGCGAACTGCAAGCACTCGTCCGGCGCGCCATGACCGACTACGACGCGGCTCACGCGGAGGTGACCGATGCATTGCGTCGCTATCTCGACGGTGACGCGTCCATGCTGGACCTCTTTTCCGGTCGAGCCATGATCCCTGTCGAAGCGGCCCGCTACTCAGTGCGGGCTGCCGGTATCGACCTGTCACCGGTGGCGACAATGGCGGGGCACGCACTAGCGGATTATCCCCTCCGTGATTGGTCGAACGAGCCCGCGATCCCTTTCGCAGATGCCGACTCGATCCTCTCAGAGTCACGCCTTCTCAGGGACGTGGAGGCCCTCTTTGCCGAGGTCTCGAAGCGATACAACGAGTGCATGAGCGAGTTCTACCCAAAGGTGGGTGACCAGCAACCGTGGGGCTATCTTTGGGCCGTCACTCTCCCCTGCCAAGAGTGCGGGCGGCGCTTCCCGATGACGGGATCACTGGCGCTTCGCCCCCCGAACGCCAAGAAGGGCGACCCCGGTCAGAGTTACCGCATCGAGACTAACGCCGCAACCAACTCGTGGGAGATCGTCGTACACGATGGCCTCCCGACCGGCACGCCCACACGCGTACAAGCGGGTAAGAGCAAGTATTCATCAAGCGGGAAGGTCGCAGTCTGTCCCTTCTGTGACCATGTGCATGCGAAGGATCTGCACACCAGACTGGCCCGAGAAGGGCTGTCGCAAGACGCCGTGCTCGTAGCAGCGGACATCGACAAGGAGGTCGGCAAGTCGTTCCGTGTTGTGACGGAGATCGAACGTGATGCCATTGAAACAGCGATCAAGGCTCTTGATAACGAAGCACCGTTTCCCAACGGGGAGAGCGCGGTGCCGGACGAACGCATCCCTGATGGCAACACGTGGACTGTTCAAGCCTCAGTGTACGGAGCCAAGTCGTACGGCGACATGTGTAATTCGCGTCAAACACTCGCGTTTGTGCGGCTAGCCCGTGTGGTCTCGGATCTCGGACGGGAACTTATGGACAGTGGGGTCTCACAAGACTATGCGCGCGCCCTGTGCACATACGCAGCAGCGGTCATCGCCCGTAAACTACGGCGGTCCACCCGTGGCTGCACGCTAGCCATTTCGCGACAAGGCGTGAGCGACATCTTTCAGACGGAATCAAGCCTCGCCTTTTCATATGACTACTTCGAGGCGGGTTTGGGGGAAGGCCCCGGTACTTGGTCCTCCGTTGCTGACGGGACTCTCGCAGCCCTTCGACGCCAAATCGCCCGTCGCCCCGGTAGGCCAGCCGATATTTCCCGAGGATCTGCCCTTGCACTCCCGTTCCCAGACGCGAGCCTTTCGGCTGTGATCACTGACCCGCCGTACGACGCGATGATCGACTACTCCGACGCCAGCGACCTGTACTACGTGTGGATCAAACGTGCGATGAGTACCACTGCACCCGATGTGGCGTTCACCGTTGACCCGAACGGCGTTCAGGAGAAGACGGAGGAAATCATCGTCAAGAAGGGCGGCACGAAGAACAACGACTTCCGCACTCGCGAGCGGTACGACGACCTGATCTCCAAGGCGTTCGCGGAGGCTCGCCGCGTGGTACAGCCTGATGGAGTCGTCACTATCGTCTTCGGCCACGGCGAACCAGAGGTTTGGCACAGACTTCTTGGAGCCATCTCCCACGCGGGTCTCGTCCTTACGGGCTCGTGGCCCGCGAAGACGGAGAAGGGGGGCAAGGTCGGATTCTCGAATATCGTTACGACGCTCACGATGTCGTGTCGTCCGGCACCGACCGAACGGCCTGTCGGTCGGGCCAACTTGGTAGACAGCGAAGTTCGCGCAGAGGTGGCCGCTCGCGTCCCCGGCTGGGAAGCAGCGGGGCTTGCCCCAACAGACCAACTCATGGCCTCCGCCGGTCCCGCAATGGAGGTTGTGGGTCGATACAGCGAGGTGCTGGACAACCGAGGTGATCCTGTCGAGCCAGACCGTTACCTACTCGTGGCCCGCCGAGCGGTTGAGGAAGCATCAGCCATCGAAATCGATCACCTGCCTCTCGAAACCTTCGACGCCCGCACCCGCTTCGCGCTCTCATGGGTTCGGCTCTACGGGCGCTCCATCGCACCCAAGTCCGAGGCCCGGTGGCAGGCTTTGGCCGCAGACCTCGACTACGACGCGCTGCGGGGGGTTCTCGTGGATGACGGCAAGGGAGTTCGACTCTGCCGTGGCACCGAGTACAAGGGGCCAGTCAAAGAGACATCCTCTGTCATTGACGTTGCGCTAGCGATGTCGGCTGCTCGGGTGGACGGGTTGGACGCGGTGGCAGAGGTGGTTGCGACCTCGCAGCGCAGCATCGACGACCCGTATCTATGGGCAGCGATGGGGTTTCTCTCAAGTCGCCTACCAGAAGCCGACGTCGACGCGATGGCGTGGACCGGTCTCGTTAGGGACAAGCGTGGCATCAGTACGGCTACTCGCGCGGTCGTCTCGGCCAAGCAAGACGCCGATGAAGGATGGACATTGTTCGACGAGTTGAGTGAGCAGGAGAAGTGATGGCGCAGGTGACCCCGTGGTGGGAAACGCTCACGATTCGGCCCGAGATCATTCATTCCTCTGGACAGATCGACGACGTCCAGATGTCACTCTTTCAAGCCGTTTACGGACAAGGGGACGATCGGCCTGCTTACGGTGACGCGTCGTACTACGGGAAGATCACGCACCCTTCGCCACAGTTCATTCAACTCCTCGCGAATGTTGCGGTACGCCTAGCGGGCGGCGCGAACTACACGGCGGCTCCCGCACTGTGGCGTCTTGATCAGGCGATGGGTGGCGGTAAGTCGCACGGCCTTATCGGCTTGTTCCACCTTGCGGCGCATCCCAAGGATCTGCGGGCTACAGACGTGGGCGGGCGCGCGCTTGTTGAGGCCGAAACAATGGCGGGGACCAAGATCGCTGCCAATTTGAACGACCCGCAGGTGGTAGTCCTTGCCTGCGACAACATGACTGCGGGCAAGGGGGTCTATGACCTCGATGGTCCTGCAGAGACGCTGCACGAGCGTTTCCTTTGGCGTTTGTTCAGTGGCGACAGGGCTCTGTTCGATCGATATAAGGATCACTACGCCGACAAGAGCAAGATCGTGGATGCCCTTCGCGCCGTAAACCGTCCTGTGTTGATTCTGGTCGACGAGATCATGGACTACATCCGACAGTTGTCTGACTCGGCGCTTCACGACCTCGCCGTCAAGGATGTCGCTTTTCTTCGCGCTCTTCTCGACTCGGTGAACGACGTACCGAACGTGGCAATGGTCGTGGTCATGATCGCCTCGGAGAAGGACAACATGGACCTCGACGCCGACGGGCAGTCACGTCGCGGAGAACTCGACCAGTTGCTTGTGCGGAATGGGAAGCCCGCCACGATCAACGACAACACGGACTTTGCCGCCATTCTGCGCCGACGGCTCTTCGATGGAGCCCCGCCGACCGAGGTCGTCCGGGCCACAGCCAAGGCGTACACAGGCTCGATGAACAAGGCGTGGAAAGAGAAGGTCTTCGAGCCCCTCAACGCGCGATGGGTTCGCGAGTGGGACAGCGAAGTCGCTCGTTGCTATCCGTTCCATCCCCAACTGATCGCGATGGCCGAGCAGGAATGGTCGAAACTCTCCGGGTTCCAAAAGGTCCGATCAACCATCCGGATCTTCGCGGCCACGGTTTACATCCACGCCAAGCGCGCCGAAGGAGGCGAATGGGCTCCTACCCTGATCGGTCCCGGTGACCTGCCGCTGTCTGACGACGTCGTCCGTGAAGCGATCATCGGGTCCGGTCTCATCTCTGACACGCGCACCCAGTCCAACTACCGCAGCCTCGCCTCCGCTGACATCGTCAGCGGTGACGGACAAACTGGTGCCGCTCGCGACCTCGACACAGATCGTGACGCCGCTCTCTATGGCGAGTTGAACCCCCGCGCCGCCGAGCGGGCAGCCACGTGCCTGTTCTTGTGCTCGGTGGTCGGGCCTCGCGGCGGCGGTCGGCAAGGGGCGAGCGAGCCCGAGATGAAGTCGGCAATGTTTGTGCCCTCCGCGAACTTCGGGCTGGCAGACGCGGATTCGGTCATGAATGAACTCAAGGACATCGACGGCGGGGGCCTCGCGTCCGTAGAAGTCATTCCCGGCAAGGGGGGTCAGCCGCCACGCCTCTTCATGTCCACACGGCAGACGCTGAACATGCTTGTGCGCGCCGCACGCTCCACCATCGGAGACGATGAACGAGATGACGAACTCGCACGCGCAGCCCAACGGCTGAGTGTGACCGGTCCGTTCAGGAAGGCAGTGTTTGTCGACGGGGACGTGAAGCGCCCCCCGCGCGAGGTCCTAGAAACCGCTGGCATCGACGACGCCCGCTCCACCCGTCTTGTCGTGCTCGACCCCCGCCAGTTCTCACTCCTCAACGGCATCGACAAAGAAACCCGAGCCGCTGTCCGAGCATGCATGGGGATCGGCGCGGACAAGATGCCAGTCCAATACGCATCGTCTGCGGTCTTCGCGATCGTCAACACTCAACGCAGAGGCATCGCACGCGGCGCGGCGGTCACCTACCTCGCATGGGACCGAGTCTGCGACATGGCGGACGTGAAGACAGATCAGGACCTCGCCGACAAGGCAAAGGCGGAGCGCATCGAGGCGCGCAAGAACCTTGAAACAGCCATCAAGCGCGCCTATCAGCACGTCATGTACCTCGCCCTCGGCGACGAATCCGACGACGAGCCACGACGTGAAGAGAAGACCATCACCTTCGAACACGAGAATCAGACATCTCTCGATGGAACCACTGTGTGGAAGGCGTTGGTTGAGGCAGAGAAGGCGTTCGAACCGGGCACCTTCAACGCCAAAGCGCTCCTCCATAACCTGCGCGAAGCAGACTATGGAAAGCCGCTCAGCGATCTGCGTGAGTTGTTTTGGACCTCGCCCCGGATGTCGCTTCTGCCACAAGGCGACCCCGACCTGCAACGCGCAATCTACGAAGCAATCGGTTCGGGCAAACTCCGTCTAGTCGGATCCGATGGGACTGACCGAGAGGTAACCGACCCAAGCGAAATCGGTGTGGGTAATGACAGCGTGAGACTGGCTCGTCCGACACCGGTGTCCGACACGCACAATGACAGCCCCGGAGAGGGCACGTCTGACCCCGACACCGACGTCCCCGCCGACCAGTCTGCAGACGAGCGCACCGAGAAGCCTGCGCCAACGGTCAAAGAGAAGCAGATCGCGTTCACGTTGAGGACAAGCCTGACCGGAGACGAAGCGCGCAACGCTCTGTACGAGTTCGTACAGAAACTTGCCGACTCCATCGACGCCGGTCACTCCTCCTACGCCGAGTTCAGTCTCAAAATGAGGTTTGACGCGAGCACCGCTGACGCGCTGGCCGAACTTGCCAAGGCGACCAAGACACATGTCGACGTGCGCGAAGTCTGATGGAGGACCGGGTTACTTTTTGGCCCGCACATCTCGGAGGCCCTCTTGCGTTACCGCGTGAGGAGCCGATAAGCGCGACATGACCGTGAACGAAGCAGTCCTTGATGATCGCTTGAGGGCGCTCGTGGAGGACGGGTCGCTCGAAGCAATGCCTGCGTCAGAAGTCGTAGCCGCGATGTGGAAACCGTTTCGGACGGTAGCGTCCGTGAAGGGCACGCGGAACGCCACATACATTCTTGTTCATGACGAGAAGTGGGTGCGGGTGCGGGTGAGGCACTGGCTACCTGCGATGTCCCTAAGCACGGCCCAGAACGACGGGCCGTGGGAGAACTCGTCGGTCGACTCACGAATCGCGGCTCTGGAAGCATCCGTTGCAAGCGCCGAGGTCAGCGACTTCGTTGCCATTGTGCTCAGCGTCTGTGGGTGGGCTCACGAGCAAGAGGACCACTCGGGCAAGACCGGTGTCGTCATCATGACGATGAGCGATTGGGGCATTCACGGGTCCGCGAAGGCACTTCTGTCGCAAGTCGCAGCCGTAAATCCGGGCGTGCCGGTGAATACCTTGCGAGTCCTTGCCGGACTGCAGGGGCACCGCTACCCGTGAGAAAACCGATCGAGGCGGGTTGATGAAGTCCCAACCCTGACCGATACCTATATGTACGCCCGCTTGAACTCTAGGAGGTATCCCGTGTCGCTCGCCCCCAGTTCCGCTGCACCGTCGACGTCGTCCGGGGCGCGCTTCATGGCTGCGTTCAACGACATCGAGCGCCACATCAAACGATCGTTGTACGGCGGACAGGACGGTGCCCCCGGCTTCCGGCGTGCCGTAGACGAGTTTGTGAAGAAGCGTCCGAAAGAACTTCGCCCAAGGCAACGAGAATCGCTCCTCACGTTCGCTGACCTGCGCAACACCCTCGTGCACAACCCGTACTTCGATGGCAAGCCCATCGCGGAACCCTCCGAGGAAGTCACCGAAGCCATCGAACGGCTCCGCGACGAACTACTCCGCCCGGCCACCGTTCTAAACATCCTCAGGGGCAAGAAGCCAGAACTAGTGCACCCCTATACGCCGGTCGGAGAAACCCTCCTGCTGATGTACGCCAACGACTACTCACAGATGCCCGTGTACGACGGCAACACCTACGTCGGCCTGCTCACCACCAACACCGTCGCCCGATGGGTAGCAGACCAGATGCGTCAACACGAGGGACTGGCCGAAGACGCCCCCGTCGAGGCAGTGCTCTCGTTCGCAGAGGGTGACGAGCAGGTCTTCCATGTGCCGCGCACCCTGAGTGTCGCCGAAACCCTATGGCGGTTCGCAACCTCAGCAGAGGCAGGTAAGCCGGTGACCGCGCTGATCATCACCGAAACAGGCAAACAGAACGAGACCCCGCTCGGCATTGTCGTGGCCGAGAACCTCGCCCGGCTCTCTGACTGAGGCTTCGTCGGCCCACCGGTGCCGTCGCGTCGGGTGCATGTCGTAGCGAAGGGTCATTGCGTGCCGTGGCGCTCCGGTCTGTCGCCGGTGGGTGGTCCGACCCGCCTGTCCGTCCGGCTCGGACCACCGGTGGGCCGGTTCGCCTGCCAACACGCACCGGACCGGTTCCATCATTGATCGAAACCGTCACGTCCAGAAGACCCAGCCGCCGCTAGTACGACGGGGAGGGCGCGCGCGAGGGGCGGTGGTTTAGGTGATCACACGAGGGCGCGTGTACGTCTTTGTCGAACACGGCCATTCTTGGGAGGTGCATCGTCCGTGCCGGGTGGGAGGATGGGTGCAGGAGGCACTGATGGAGCCGGACCTGACCGATGTTGTCGCACCCTTGTGGTCTGCCGAGCACACCCGGCAAGCCTTGGGCCTCTCCCACCACGCCATGACCGAGCACCGCAAAACCCGCGCGCTGCTCGCTGTCCACACTTCCGACGGGGACTGGTTCTACCCGGTCGCTCAGTTCGAGAAGCACGACGGGAAAATTCAGGTCAACGTCGCTCTCCGAGAGTTCATGACGGCACTGCCCGACCGGGATCCGTGGACCATCTCAGTGCTCCTCCGGACACCTGCCCCCGAACTGGAC
>JBBSVB010000034.1:0-12466 GCA_038233875.1 Actinomycetales bacterium
CACAAGATGTCGGGCGTGGCAGCCGTCAGCGCACGGATCACCTTCTGCAAGAACTTCGCGTGGGAGGTGGGCAGCCGCCTGAAGGAAGCGGTGGAGCAGGTGGAGCACGAGGCCGTCGCGCTCGAGGCTAACACCCTCGACCCGACCGACGGCTACCCGACCACCACCGAACTCGCCCTGCGCGACAAGGCCGTCGAGGTCAAGGACTACGTCGCCTTCGAGTTCAAACGTCAGGGCGTGCGAGGTTCCTGGAAGGGATCGAGGACGAGCAACTGGTCGGGCAGCGCAGAGAGCGCAGGCCGGTCCGCCGCACAGAACGCCAACCTCTACGGACGAAAGGAACTGGCATGACAGAGCACCTGAGCGACCAGCAGAAGGCACGACTGGAAGCCCTCGAAAGAGCGGCCCCACTGATCGGGCGGAGGAGCGAAGGTGCCTTCAAGGCAGTGGAGCCCCGCGACGTCAACGATCTGGTGGACGTGGCGGAGTACATCATCGCCGGCGTCCACCCGATGGACTCCTACAAGGAGAGGGAGAAGTCTGATGGGTGACGAGCTGGCCGCGTGGTTGTGCGGCGAAGAGGCGCAGGCAGTGTTCAAGGCGGGCTGGCTCAAGGCCCACCGCGAGGGTCGTGAGGGCGAGCGGGTTGCCGCTGGCCTGGAGGCCGTGGTGGAGAGGGCTCGGGAGATTCGATGACATACGCCATGCCCGAGCACCTGCGGAAGCGGCAGGTCGGCGGAGAGCAGGCCCGGTTCACATGGGCGTTCAACGAGTGCCTCCGGCGTGAGCCGAACAAGGCTCCCGGCCCCACGGCCATCAACCTCCTGCTCGGCAAGCGGCCCCCCCTGAACGTGATGCCCGGACGACAGTCCGTGCTGCGACGCAGGCTCCTCGTCGAGGCCGGGTTCGTAAAGGACGACAAGTGGGGGAGGTGGAAGCGTCCAACGCGGTGTTCGGCGTGTGGACACAGACCTCACAATCGACTCGGCTTCTGCGCGAACATGGCGAGTGACAACGACTGCTCGTGTCGAGGAGATGCATGGCGAGCACAAGATGTCGGGAGTGGCGGCGGTCAGCGCCCGGATCACCTTCTGCAAGAACTTCGCGTGGGCGCGTTCCCCTGCGGCTGCGGCAAGTCCTTCGACACAGAGCGTGGCTGTTCGGCCCACCAGACCCGAGCCGGACATGACTGAGCACTTCCCGCGCTGCAACGATTTGTGCCGTGGCGACTCACACCATCTGTGTGGACCCGAGTGCCCACCTTCCCTTCCGAGGAGTCAAGCGAGTGACTGAGTACACGAAGGCGGTGACAGAACCGCTCATCGATCCACTGGACGCACTGCAACTCGCGCTCGATGTGGCGGCGGTCCCACACCACCCGCTGGACGAGCGACTGCACGCCTACCAGCGGGACGCGGTGGCCCACCTCCACGCGCACCCTCGGGCGGGCTTGTTCCTCGTCCCGGGGCTCGGCAAGACGGCCATCACCCTGTCCGCGCTGACCGAGGTCCACTTCCCCGTGCTGGTCGTCGCGCCGAAGAAGGTGGCCGAGGAGACGTGGCCCACGGAGATCCCGAAGTGGAGGCCGGACCTCACCTTCTCGCTGGTGCGAGGCAACGCCCCCGAGCGGCAGAAGAGGCTTCTCGAGGACACCGACATCCACATCATCAGCCGAGACACCTTCGGCGGCGACCTCGTCAGCCGGAAGAAGCCGAAGTACAACACAGTCATCATCGACGAGTTGTCCGGCTTCAAGAACCGTGGGTCGCAGCGGTGGCGACACATGAATAAACTCGTGAAGACGATGCCCTACGTCTGGGGACTCACAGGCACGCCGACCCCGAACAGCCTGCTCGACCTCTGGCCCCAGATGTTCTTCCTGGACAGAGGCGCACGGCTCGAGCGCACGATCACCGCGTACCGGACCACCTACTTCATCCCAGGGAAGCGCCTGCCCAACGGGATCATCACTGAGTACACCCTCCGCCCGTGGGCAGAGCCGGTCATCCAGAACCGGATCAAGGACATCTGCGTGTCGGTGGACAAGACCAACGTGAAGATGCCCATCCAGAACGACGTCCTCCACCACTTCGACCTGCCGACGAAGGTCCGCAAGATCTACGACCGGTTGAACAAGGACTGGGTCACCGAGGTCGGAGACACCCTCGCCACCGTGGAGTCCGCAGCGGGCAAGACGAACAAGTTGAGCCAGATCGCCAGCGGCTTCATGTACCACTCCGGGCTGATCGGTGCGGAGGAATCCGACGAGGCTGAGATCACCCATCACCACATGCTCAAGATGGAGAAGTTGAAGGAGATCCTCGAGGACGCGCAGGGCGCTCCGGCGCTGGTGTTCTACGGCTTCAACGAGGACAAGCGGAGACTCATGTTCCTCGACGGGGCGGTGGACGTCAAGAGTCCCAACGCCGTGGACCGTTGGAACCGGGGCAACATCCCCCTCCTCATCGCGTACCCACAATCCGCCGGACACGGGCTCAACCTCCAGCACGGCGGCAGCCTCCTGATCTGGTACGGCCTGACGTGGTCCAGCGAGGACTACGTGCAGGGAGTCGGCCGGCTCGTCCGTCAGGGCCAGCCGTCACCCGCCGTGGCCGTCCACCACCTCCTCGCCAAGGACACCGTGGACGAGAAGAAGTTGGACGTGGTGCAGGGGAAGATCACGAAGCAGGACGCGCTCTTGGAGATCCTGGAGGGGCGATGAGTCTGGTTCTCGTGCTGCCGAACGGCGTGATTGTCCGGGATAGCGACTGGCACACGATGGGCGACGTCATGAAGGGGTTCGCCGCGTTCGGGGTCACCCGAGTGTACGGGCAGATCCAGACCGAGGATGGTGTACCCCTGACCGAGATGGTGCCCTTCCCCACAACCTGATGGACGGAGTAGTGCCATGATCCATATGTCCTCGTACAACGAAATCCACAAACGATTGCGTCGGCTTCGCGGTCCAGCCCACGAGCACACCTGTCCGTGCGGATCGCCCGCTGCGGAGTGGGCATATCAGTTCACGGGTAATCCAGAGTTGCGTGACACTGAGGGACGCCTCCCTCATTCGACCAACCTCGACGACTATGCGGCCATGTGTCGTTCTTGCCACATCCTTTTCGACGTTGAGAACGACCCGGAGAGAGTGACGGAGAAGATGCGCGAGAGCGGTAGACGTCTGTCTGAGTTGATGAGTAAACGACGTCGTCGGTGTCTTCAGTGTGGGCTCGTCGGTGCTCCAGGTGCGATGGGTAATCACCAACGACACTACCGTCACACGGGTCTCGAGGACACACACCCACAACCTGATGGACAGTAGGGCTGGCACACAGACTAACCGCAGGCTAGGCTAGCCATAGGCAACGGGCCGGGAAGTCCCCAGTCCACAGAGAAAGGCACGACAATGACCGAAACCATCACCACCACCACCGAGCAGTTCCCAATCGGGAGCCGCTGGAAGCACCACAACGTCGACTACCCCGTGATCGTGACGGGCGGGCCGTTCCAGGACCAGGGCACCACGCGCTACCCGGTGTCGAACGACATCACGAACGAGACCATCCGGAACGGGTGGGTCAAGGGCGCGTTGGAAATCAGCGAGAGCCTGGACAAGTCCACCCCCGAGGAGCGCATCGCACACCTCCAGGCCGAGGTCGAGGGTCTCCGCCAGAGGATCAGCACTCGAGACCGCAACCTCACCCAGATGCGCGAGGCGAACGGGCAACTCCAGCAGCACATCTACAGTCTCGGCGAGGCGCTCCGTAACGAGGCCATCCGCCGCGAGTGGTGTGCGGAGTACGACGCCTTCGCCGAGGATTGGGACCTACCCAAGCGGATCCTGAACTTCGAGGTCACAATGACCGTCACGGTCACGGCCAGCGACGAAGAGAGCGCCCTCGAGATGGTGCAGGGGAACGTCTCCATCTCCGCGTACTCCGAGGGTGTCCACGAGGGTCCCGAGTTCGAAGCCAGCGAGGCGTGACATGATCGTCATCGACGAGTACACGAACACCGAGTTGGAGGAGATGGGCGTCAAGACCTGCGCCTGCCTCGCCACCTACAACGAGGTGGACGACAGCACGCAAGAGGTCTACATCGTGTGCGCCGACTGCGGCGCATCACGCAATCTAGGACGGAGGGTTCCGGCATGGTCGTGACCATCATGCAGGCGGTCTTCATCGCCATGCTCATCTCGTACACCGCTCGTCTGTGGTTCGACAGGCGGGAGGCCCGGACCAACGTGGACGTCCTGCTGGCCGAGGTCGACGACCTGTCGAGCGATCTCCAGGCCAGCCGGATGATCGGGTACGTCCTGCTCGCCCAGAGCAACCAACTCCAGCGCGAGGCCAACGACCATCTGTTCTGCCTCGAGATGGTGCTGGGGGAGATCGCATGAGCCGCACTACGCCGCGCCGGGAGGAGGTGCTCCACCTCATCCGAAAGGAACGCACCCGGCAGATCCAGCATTATGGCACGAACGCCGACCTAGACCTCGGGTTCGGGGGTACGGTGGCCTACCCGTGGCTGACCCCGTTCTCACAGGCAAGCGCTGACGAAGTGCAGCGGAGTTTCCGCCACGACTATGAACTCCTTGTTCATGTTCAGGGTAAACCAACATGGATGCATCTGATCCGCGAGGAGGTGGCTGAGTTGTTCGAGGCCACCTCCCGTGAGCACATCATCGCCGAGGCCATCCAGGTCTCGGCGCTCTGCGCTTCCCTCGTGGAACTCTTGCTCGAGACAGAAGGGGACAGCGCATGACACCGAGGAAGTACCGCAAGAAGCCGGTGGAGGTAGAGGCGCTTCAGTTCACGCGGGGCCAGCAGTCCGCGCTCGCCGTGGTCAAGTGGATCCAGTCCAACGGTGGGCAGGCGTCCTACGAGACCGTGACGATGGACACCACCCAGGGGTTGATCCCGATCAAGACGCTCGAGGGCACGATGTACGCGGCTCCCGGCGACTTCATCATCCGGGGTGTGCGGGGCGAGTTCTATCCGTGCAAGCCCGACATCTTCGCACTGACGTACGAGCGTGTCAGTCTGGCCCCCGTGGTGATCAGCGATGCGAACCGCGCCATCATGGAGCAGGCGTGGGACGACGGCGACAACACCGTCAGGCTTGAGCCCGGCGAGAACGCCCCGTGGTTCGTCGGGATGCACGAGGACTTCGAGGTGTGTGAGGGACTAGAGCACGACGGTGTGCTCTACGTCGCGGTCCACCAGAGCGGCGGCGGCTTGGTCTCAGTGATCGAAGGGGAGGGTCTCATCTCGAACGATGCAGGCGTCACCTTCCACAGCATGGCCGAGGCGAAGGCGTACATTCAAGGCCGCATCGCAGAGTGATGCCAGAACTCGCCTCCGACGCCCAGACCCTGTGTTGGTCGACTGGCAGGACAAAGACGACCGCGACTTGGTCACCCGTCAATGATCAGTCGTGGTCGTCTTTCGTCCACTGGCTCGAACCCGACCAGCCGGGTTCGAGCAAGGAGATCCGTCCGTATGTGGGTGGCACCCTCAAGCGCGGCCAGCGGACCATCCGCACTGTGGAGCAGCGGTTCTTCCTGACGCTGGACGCGGACTACGCCGACGAGGACTTCGTCCTGGACGTGGCGACCCTGCTCCACGACACGCCCTACCTGATCCACACGACGTGGCGGCACGACCCCGATGCGAACGAGCACCGCTACCGGCTGATCATCCCGTTGGACAGGGGCATCGAGCCGAAGGAGTACAAGGAACTCGCGTGGACCGTGATGAACCGGCTGGTCGGCTCACGCTTCGACGTGACCACCGCGCAGGCCGAGCGGTTCATGTGGGCACCGTCCTCCAAGGACGAGGCCACCTACTTCTGGACGGCTCCCAACGCTGGGAGCCCGTACCTACCCGCGGACGTGTGGCTTGACGGGCACCACGGCCCATCTGAGAGCCCAGCAGCCACCGGGCAGGGTAAGGGCACCCCCGCCACCCCCGCGACGCCCTCCGAGGCGCTCAGCGCGTCAGCCGAGGACATAGAGCGGGCTGAGGAGATCTTGGCCGAGGCTGTGGCTGATGTGCTGCACCTGCGAGAGCGCGATCTGTTCTCCGGGCGGAACGAAGCGGTGTTCCATCTGCTGCCTCTGCTGCTCCGGTTCGCAGAGGCCGGTGCCCTCGACGAGGACCTCGTGCTAGACAGCCTGTTCAACGCGACTCAGCAGGTAGAGGCCGACGAGCCGTACACCCGTCAAGAGTTCAACGCCAGTGTGCAGTCGGCTCGGCAGTACGCCGAGGAGGACGGGCCAATCCTGCCCGAGACCACGCGGACTCGGCTGGCCCAGATGGACTTCGCAGACATCGAGGTCGAGGAAGAGATCGACCTGTGGGCGCAGACCCCGCGCCTCGCACACATCGCGCAGGCAGCGGACAACCTCGGGCGCAACCGACTCGCCATGCTGGCCGCTGTCTTGGTCCGGGTGCTGGCCCGCGTGGACGCGGGGGTCCTGCTGGCCGGTGCCCAGGACGGCAGTGTCGGCAGCCGTGCCGCGCTCAACCTCGGCGTGGCGCTGGTCGGCTCCAGCGGGCAGGGCAAGTCCACCATCCAGGACCAGAGCGGAGTCTTGGTCCCGACACCCGGAGTGGAGGGCAAACCGTCCACCGGGCAGGGCTTGATCCAGGAGTACCTCCGCTGGGACGAGGACGACCAGACACACCACGTGATCAGCGACCCACGCCGCCTCTTCTTCTTTGACGAAGTGGACACGCTGTCAGCGTCGGCAGCGGACAAGACCAGCACCCTGATGAGTGAGATCCGCACCATGCTCACCGGGGGCGCGACGGGCACGGCCAACGCGACGGCGCAGCGGAAGAGGTTCCTGCCTGCGAGGTCGTACAACTTCCAGATGATCCTCAACGTCCAGCCGTCACGGGCTGGCGGTCTGCTTCGTGATCGTGACGCGGGCACCCCGCAGCGGTTCATCTGGGTGACGGTCACCGACCCAGAGCGGGCGGTCCGCCCGAAGGATCGTCCGCTCTGGCCGGGTCCACTCAACTGGAGCGACGCCTTCCTCCTCGAGTATGAGATGGGACAGCGGGAGTACGTCGATATGCCGCAGTGGTTGAAGGACGAACTCCTGGAGTACGACTACCGCGTGAGCCAGGAGGGGATGGAGGGTGGCGAGGTCAGTTGGGCCGCGCACCAGAACCTCCTCCGGCTGAAGGTCGCCACCGGCATCGCGTTCCTGCACGAGAGTCCCATCGTCGAGACCGAGCATGTGGTCCTCGCAGACCAGATCATCCGGGACAGCATGAAGGTCCAGCGGGCCTGCGAGGTCATGATCTCGAAGACCACCTTCGACGCAGAGGTGGCGAAGATCAAGTCATCGGACAGGGTGCTCGAGACGGTGGCCGCAGAGAAGATCACCCGGCTGGTCAAGAACGCGAGGAAGCACCTCGCCGCCGCGCCTGCTGGAGAGTGGGTCCACTGGAAGGAACTGCGGCCAGCCCACCGTGACCGGGCGGAGTGGGGTGATCGCGTGTGGGAGGCGCTGGAGGCAGACCCCACCGTGGAGACGCAGGAGACCGAGATCAAGTCGGATCAGGTGCGCCGCGAAGCGAGGTTCATCACATGATCCTCCTCGATCGAGAAGACGTCAACCGCATCGGGCTGGACTCGTACTGGTTCCTCGTCCAGTGGGTGCCCGGATCCAAGGACGCGCTCGACGCCGACTACGCCGAGATGCCGTCCCCCGGCCCCTTCCTGCTCAAGGTCAACGACGAGGCGGCATGGGTCAGCCACGGCGGGGAGAACGACTGGCGCAAGGTGGCCGAGCGGACCCGCGTCAACGGCAACGCTCAGTTGAGGTGGGGTCATCTGGTGACGCTCTACGCCGAGGCGGTGGGCATCCCGCGGATGTCCTTGCTCGGCCGCTGGGCCAGTGTGCGCCGACAGTTGAAGAGAACCCCCAACGTGTGGAAAGATTGGACGACGGTGTATCGCTGGCCCGAGGGGTCAGACATCGTGTGGTCTGGCATCATCCACCATCCATGGCTCGAGACCCGGGAGAACGCCGGACGGAAGGAAGTGCGCTATGTCGAATGACCGGCTGGAGTTCGTCGCCGAGATGACCCTCATGGGGTTCAGTCCGGAGAAGATCGCCGAGCGGCTCGGGACCAGCGTGGGTGTGATCAAGAGCGATCTCGAGAAGGTCCGCATCAAGTGGACGCAGAGCAGGCAGAAGTCCTACTCGCAGTTCATCGAGGAGGAACTCGCCACGCAGGCGATGCTCATGCGGTCGCTCGAGAAGGGCTTGGCCGAGGGCTCGTGGAAGCACGTCGAGACGGCCCTCAAGATCACCGAGCGCCGCGCCCGCGTGATGGGGCTGGACCACACCGATCGCATGGAGCAGGCGCGGGTGGAGATCGAGGTGCGGCAACTCGACATGATCAGCCGTGCGCTCGAGAAGGTGATGGACGTGCTGGGCCTGGACGACGCACAGCGTGAGATCGCGACCAGCACGCTGATCCTGGAACTGGAAGAGTCAGACATCGAACTAGAGGAGGACGGCGAATGAGCGTACTGACAGTCATCTCGACCACGTCGCAGCGGAAGAACCATGCTGCGATCGCGTGTGCGAGGTACAACGAGGATCACGGCTCCGTGGTGGTGCTGGATCAGGGCGGCGGCACGGTGCTGGATGGCTACGTCGAGGGGCTGACGTGGATCCGCACGAAGCACGACAATCTGCTGGCGCAGTTGCGGACCGGGTGTGATCTCGCCCTGACTCGGGGAGACGACTACACCGTGCTCCTCGACGACGACATCACCTACCTGACGCCGATCGAGGAGTCAGGGAACACCTACCGGATCCGGTCGAAGAAGAACGTGCCGGACGAGGACGACTGGCGCGGTGTCCTGACCGACGAGAGCCTCCGGTTCATCGACGACAACGTCGAGGACTGGTTCCCCGGCCAGCAGTCCATGCTCGTGGTGTCCTCGCGACTCTTCTTCCCGAAGGCCAACGAGGAAATCCCGCACTACACCCCCCTCGGCATCGAGCGGTTCCCGTCGGTGTTCAACGATCACGTGGTGTGGAAGACGGAGGTGCTGGACGAGGTGCTGCGCGTGTTCGAGGACCTCGGGGTGCTGAACTACTCCGCAGGCGTGGACAAGGCGGGGGCGCTGATCAACAACATCCTCGGCTACACCGTGGGGCGGCTCCAGTGGATCCGTGCCACGAAGTGGGACATCACCGGCAACGACGAGTCCACCATCTACGACTTCGGGGACATCCCCGCTGACCAGCGCAACGTCTACCGGAACCAGGAGGACGCGAAGGCGCTCTTCAAGTTGCGTCCGTTCATCGAGGAAAGCGGACTCTCCTTCAAGGCATCCATCACCAGGAACGGCAGCCTCAACTCCTTCACCCGGACGACGGGTGTGTCCTTGGACAAGATGGTGGACGACTACGTCCGCGGGTCCGAGATGAAGGCGCTGCTCTGACCAACTGATGGACGCCAGCCGTAGCGCCGGGATAACCCGCACGCTAGGCTAGGTGCAAGGCAACGCGCCGGGGAGCAGCCCCGGTGACACTGAGAAAGGCAAGCCAGATGGCGAAACTGAAGGTACTGATCGTGGAGCCCAGCGGCGAACACCGCGAGGCCGAGGTTGACAACGAACTCGGCGCGTTCCAGGCAATCGTGGGCGGCTACATCGAGCCCATCTACGGGCGCGTGGGTACGATCTACGTCAACGAGGAGGGGCTGCTCCGCAGCCTTCCGGTCAACCCGCTCGCCACCCTGTTCGCCGAGCGTGTGCTCGGCAGGCAGGCCCAATACCCTCTCGTCGGCACGGTCTTCATCGTGGGACCGGCTGACACCGAGGGTGACGACACAGATGTTCGGCCAGCCGTGGTCGACTACTTCACAAAGGAGAACTGATGCAGATCACGATCGACACCTCCATGCCCCTGAACTACACGGAGCGCCAGATGCTCTCCGTCTTGATGGGCACCGAGTTCGTGCTGGGTGAGGTCGGGGAGACCACACCCACGATGAAGGCCGAGCCGGCGAAGAAGGCAGAGGCCAAGCCCGCCGCGAAGAAGGCAGCGGCCAAGAAGCCCGCACCCGTGGTCGAGGAGGAGCCGGAGCCGATGGCCGAAGAGCCCCTCGAGGACGAGGAGGAGCCCGAGGACGAGGAGCCGGAGGACGACGTCTCCGACGAGGACCTGCTGGCGATGGCCGTCAAGAAGGCGACCGAGATGGTGGCCGGTGGTGACGCCGCGAAGGTGCGCGAGGCCCTCGACGCCGCCGGAGCCAGCCGTGTCCGCGAACTCAACAAGGACAACGTCCGCGACTTCTTCAAGGCCCTCCCGTGAAGGTAGCCGTCTACCTCCGCGACGTCTTCACGGACTCGGACCGGGAGCAACTCGCAGTCGTCCTCGACGACGCCCGCATGGACCGGCTCGCCACCCGTGAGGAGATCAAGGAGTTCTACGAGACCCACGGGAACCAGTGGCGGGCCGTGCTCGAGACGCAGTTCTCGAAGTTCGTCCAGCAGGACCTCGAGGACCTGATCTGATGGAAGACCGTCACGCAATCCTTGGTCCCAGCGGAAGTGGGACGTGGCTGCGCTGCCCCGCTTCCATCCGCATGTGCCGGGACCTCCCGGACAAGGGCAGCATCTACGCCAACGAGGGCACGCAGTTCCACACGCTCTGCGAGGTGGAGGCCCGGTACAGGTTGCTCGGTGGGTCCGAAGAGGACTACGTCGACGGCATCCTGGACTGGATGGCTGGGACCAAGGATGAGTGGCAGGAAGATCAGTGGCGGTACGTCAAGCAGTGGCTCGCGTTCCTCGAGGAGGCGATGCAGGACGACCCCGACGCGATCGTGCTGTTGGAGAAGCGCGTGGACACCGGCGTCCCGGGATGCTGGGGCACGGCAGACGTCGTGATCATCAGTGTCACGTTCGGCTGGGTCCGCGTGATCGACATCAAGTACGGCGCGGGCATCTTCGTCAACGCCACCGAGAACAGCCAGTTGATGCTCTACGGCATCGGTGGTCTCGGACTGGTGGAGGACCCCGCCATCGTCAACGACGTGATCGTCACCGTCTGGCAGCCGCGCATGGACAACGTGTCGGACTACACGATCACCCGCAAGGACCTCGTGAAGTGGCGGGATAGCATTGTCCCAGTCGCCCTGCTCGCGCTCGGTGAGGACGCACCGTTCGGCCCGAGTGAGTCGGGCTGCCGGTTCTGCCCCGCTGCTGGGATCTGTGCCCCTCGTGCTCGGTACATGCTGGAGCAGGACTTCGGCGACCCGAACAAGTTGGACGGGGACGAGATGTCCGAGGCGTACCAGCGCACCAGCGGCCTGAAGAAGTGGATCGCGGACATCGAGGACGCGGCGCTGAAGATGGCGTACGAGGAGAGCGGCTCGGTCCCCGGCTTCAAGGTCGTCCTGAGTGGTGGCCGTCGTGGCATCACGGACGACGAGAAGGCGATCGAGCGGTTGCTGGCCGCAGACTTCCCGCCCGAGAAGGTCATCCGGCGCAAGACCGCCACACTCGGGGACCTCGAGAAGTTGGCGGGTTCAGCCGAAGAACTCCAGCAGGTCCTAGGGGACGTGCTGGTCAAGAGCGAGGGGCGGACGTCCCTTGCTCCGGAGAGCGATCCTCGGCCACCGGCCGACGCTGTCCACTCCGCGCAGTCAGACTTCGCGGAGATCACCAATGAAGGAGATGCCTGATGGCGAAGTTGGTTACGAAGAAGCCCGTGCGGCTGACGTTCACGTTCCTGCCCGATGAGGAGGGCGTGTTCCGCACCAGTGTCCTGGTCCCCAAGAAGGACAAGGCGCTCATCGCCCAGATCGAGGAGGCGATCGAGGAGGCCAAGGAGTACGGCAAGGGCGCGAAGTGGGGTGGCAAGATCCCGCGCAACCTGAAGATCGCGTTCAGTGACGGGGACGACAGCGACCTCGACAAGTACCCGGAGAACGAGGGGCACTACATCCTCAACGCCCGGTCCAAGAAGAAGATCGGACTGGTCGACATCGACCGTCAGCCGATCCTCGACGCGGACGAGGTCTACTCCGGATGCTACGCCTACGTCAGCGTCACGTCGTTCGCCTACGACAACGAGTCCAAGGGGGTGTCGTTCTTCCTGAACAACATCATGAAGGCCCGTGACGGCGAGCGGTTCGGCAGCGGTTCGTCCAACCCGGACGAGGACTTCGCCGATGTCGAGATCGACGAGGACGACCTGATCTGACCGGTCAGGTAGCATAGACCGCAGCCGGGGCGGGGTCGTTCAGTCGGAAGTAGTTGCCGCTCTACCGACAGACCTTCGCGGGGAAGCGAGGGTGAGCCTTTCTCCCCCGCCCCGGCTGCTCTTCCGTTTAGAGAGAAGGGCAGATGGCGCAACTCACCGTGTCAGGCGCGTACGACACAGCAGAGGCTAGGGCCTCGATCAAGGTCGCGAAGACCGCCG
>JBBSVB010000035.1:0-12368 GCA_038233875.1 Actinomycetales bacterium
CGCAAAAGGAGTGAGCGCCGCACTCGAAGCAGCGGGGGCCGACGTTATTCAGGGACGCGCACGCTTCCTGGATCCCCACACGGTGGAGCTTGCGGACAACGGACGCCAGATCGCAGCCGACGCTTTTGTCGTTTGCGTCGGTGGTCACTCGCGGGCTTTGCCTGTGCCAGGTGGCGAGCTCGCCTTGTTTGCTGAGCACGTCCTGGACCTCGCCGATCTGCCACGGTCGGTAGCCATCATTGGCAGTGGAGCCACAGGTCTCCAATTGGCGACAGTTTTTGACGCCTTCGGCGCGGACGTCACCGTGCTCGAATTGCAGAGAAGCATCATGCCGGGCAGTGACCACGACGTCTCCCGTGTCGTGACCGAAGCCTTTCGGGCGCAGGGCATTCGCGTCGAGACCGGCATCGATGGAGTTCGGGCCCTGGAGGGGAGGGTGGACGGGGGTCGGCGCGTGATCTACGGGCGCAGCGGCCGCGCGCGCACACTCGACGTGGACCTGGCGATTGCCAGCATCGGTTGGCCCGTTTCGGTCGAGGGTCTGGGGCTGGGCTCTGCCGGAGTCCAGAGAGCTGGTGCTGCGGTCCCGGTTGACGCGTACTTCCGGAGCAACGTTCCACATATCTTCGTCGCGGGAGACGCCAATGGGCGCTCCATGCTGGTGCAAGCGGCGAAGTCTGAGGCTATCGCCGCCGCCACGAACGCGGTCCTCGGAGCCTCGCGCAACGCTCCGCACGGGCTCCTACCCTCCGGCGGCTTCACCGATCCCGACTACGCGGGAGTGGGCCTCACCGAGGAAGAGGCTCGATCTCGAGACCCCCAGTGTGTGGTCGCATTCGTGCCGTATAGCGAGATGGAGCGAGCCATCATCGATCATCGAACGACCGGCTTCCTCAAGCTCATCGCTGACCGCAGGCGTTCCCTGCTACTGGGGGCGCATTGCGTCGGAGAGTCGGCAGTCGAAGTCATTCAGGCCGTGACGACCGCGATGGCTGCCGGAGTTGATGTCGCCACCCTCGCCTCGGTGGAGTTCGCCTACCCGACGTACACCGCGATTGTTGGAGAGGCTGCGTCCCGCCTTCTGGCGGCGTCTGCTTCGCCGCACGCACACTAGTCGGTCGGCTGAACTGCTCGTGCACACCCCGCCCTGAGGTTGACGGTCGTCCACACATTAGGGGCAGTCCATGTTGTTGGTGAGAGATGGATCGCAGTGTGGGGTCACGCAGGCCAGGTGGTCTGCGACCGAGGTGCAGCCTGCGCTCGGGACGACCCGAAGGGGAACACGATGAAGATTAGACGCTATATCCGGACGCTACGGAACACGCTGGAGCGAGGCGGCAGGGACGCCGGAATGACCACCGCTGAGTATGCGGTGGGCACCCTCGCCACCTGTGCGCTGGCTGCGGTGCTGCTGGCGATCGTGCAGTCCGGTGGCATCAAGGACCTGATCACCACCGTGATCGAAACCGCTTTGTCAGTGTCTCTGTGATGGCCCGCGAGCGCCGAGAGGCTGGGATGGTGACGGCCGAATTGGCGATGGTCATCCCCGCAATGCTGTTGGTGCTCGCGATGGCTCTCACGGGCCTGGCCCTGGCCGCCGATCAGGTGCGCTGCGTTGATGCGGCGCGAGCAGCAGCTCGCGCCGCATCACGAGGCGACGACCCTGCCGAGGTCCGGCAGATTGCCGAGGACCTCACCCCGAGCGGCACCAGCGTGGCGATTTCGACAGGCTCAGACACGGCCCTGGTTACGGTGACCGCCCCTCGCCGAATGTCGATGCTGCCGGGCCTTCCTCAGGCGAGCGCGACCGCCGAAGCAGCGCTCGAGCCGGGGGCTGCGGAGGGGGGCGGATGAAGGGGAGGGCGCAGCGACGGGACGGCTGGGGCGATCCAGAGCGGGGTTCAGGCACGGTCCTGGGCTTGGCCGCCATCGGCGTTGTCATCACGGCGCTGATCGCATTGTTGATGGTGGGTGCGGCGGTGATTGCGCGACAGCAAGCGCAAGGCGCTGCCGACCTTGGCGCCGTTGCTGGTGCTCAGGAACTCAAAGCGGGGGCAAGTGCCGACGCCGCGTGTGCCCGGGCTAAGCGCTTTGTCGAAGCGAATGGAGCACGGGTGGAGGAGTGTGCGGTGAGCGTTTCTCCCAGTCCAAAAGCAGGTCCGCAGGTGCGCCTGCAGGTGAGCCGGGGCGTCGCTGTCGGTCCCGCCAACTGGGTTGCTCGGGTCACAGCAAACGCGGGCCTCGTGCCCGAGGGGCAGTGAGGCCAGCGTGAGCGAAAACGGTTAGACGCCGCCTGTGCGGGGAGGTGGAGGGGTGTCGCGCGGCGGCACCGGGGGAGGAAGTTTGGACCCGGTCGACTTCGCCGGAGCGGGCGGCGCGTGGGTGGTTGTTGAGCCGTCAGCAGCGGACGACACCGGGGCACTCCCACCGCGATCGCTTCGTGCGCCTTCTCGACCAGATTCTTTGGTGTCCGAGGGAGCGGTTGGCGCGTCCTTTGTGCTTCTTGTCGTGTCCGAACTCGTGCCCCGCTTGTCTGCCTGCCCAGCCTTGACCTCTTTGCGCAGCTGCTTGACCTCTGCGCGCTTGGCGCCCTGAGACTTCAGGCCGATGCTGAACATGACGGCACCGATGGCGAGCACCAGGATCGTGACCGCGCCGAGGAAGAACAACTGCAGCGGCGTAAGCGCTGCAGTGAAAGGGCCCCAGTCGATCGTCAACGGATCCAGGCTTCGGGTAGCAAACGTGACGTAGATCACCACGATGATCGCGAGAACGATCAGGATGGCCCCAATGACGAACATGACGTGCCTTTCGGTGGCTGAGCAGGACTATTGACAGAGCGAGCGTGCTTGAACTCTAACCGAGCGGGTCAACATACATCGAGATGAGGTGTCGTAGGACCGCTGCGGCTCCGGCCTTGTCGAGCGGATCGTTTCCGTTGCCACACTTCGGCGATTGGACGCAGGAGGGGCAGCCGGTCTCGCAGCGGCATTCCTCGATGGTTGCCAGCGTGGCGCGAAGCCACGTTGCAGCCCCCGCGAAGCCGTGCTCGGCGATGCCTGCGCCGCCGGGATGGCCGTCGTAGACCATCACCGTTGGAAGGTCAGTGTCAGGGTGCAGCGCCGTCGACACACCGCCGATGTCCCAGCGGTCGCAGGTTGCAATCAGCGGTAGCAGACCGATCGACGCGTGCTCAGCGGCGTGCAGTGATCCTGGTATATCGGGCTCGGCCACCCCTGCCAGCGCGAGTTCTTCGACGGGCATCGTCCACCACACTGCTTTGGTCTTTAACGTCCGCAGCGGCAGGTCGAGGGCGTGTTGGCCGATTATATCTCCACTCGGCAACCGGCGTAAGAACGAGGTGACCTGCGAGGCAACCTCAACATCCCCGAAGTGCAACGTCGCTGCTCCCCACTGATGGGTCTGGGCGGTCTTTACGATGCGAAAATCGCTGATGGAGGCTGCTTGAGTGCTCCAGCCTGGGTCCCCTGCCACCACCACGGCGCTTGACTCGTCGAGGTCCAACTCCGTGACGACATACGGCTGACCTTGGTGCAGGTACACCGCCCCCGTATGGACCGCCGAGTGAGCCCGAGACTCGTCGACCGTGCCCAAGATGCGCCCGGTGCGGGACTCGACGATGCTGACGCTGGTGCCGATTCCGCGCAGGTGGACGTGGTCGGACGCCCGATCCTGTCGGGCCCAGAACCATCCAGCCGGCCGACGGCGCAGCACACCACCGGTAACAAGCGCGTCCGCAAGCACCGGCATGGTCGGACCAAACCAGTGAACGTCGTCGGTGGTCAGCGGGAGCTCCGCCGCCGCAGCCGCTAGGTGCGGAGTCAGGATGTGCGGATTGGCAGGGTCGAAGACGCTGGCTTCGATGGGGTCGGTGAAGATTCGCTCGGGGTGATGCACCAGGTAGGAGTCGAGGGGATCGTCTGCCGCGATCAAGACGGCGAGCGAGGGTTGACCTGCCCTACCGGCTCGCCCCGCCTGTTGCCACAGCGACGACAGTTTGCCCGGCCACCCCGCGAGCAAAACCGCATCCAACCCCGCAATATCGATGCCCAATTCGAGGGCATTTGTGGCGGCCAGCCCCATCACTTCGCGGTCCCGCAGTCGTCGCTCCAGCACCCGGCGGTCCTCGGGCAAAAACCCGCCCCGGTATGCCGCCACGCCGGCCACCAAGTCGGGGTTCACCTGATCCAGGGCTCGACGGGTTGCGTCGGCTACGACCTCCACGCCCACCCGGGATCGGGCGAACGCCACCGTCTGCACCCCCGAGGCCACCAAGTCGGTCAGCAGATCCGCAGTCTGTGACACCGCGCTGCGCCGGCTCCCGTCCTCGCCGATGGGTGGCTCCCACAGGGCAAAGGTCACTGCTTCGCGCGGCGAGCCGTCGGCCGTAATCGCCCGTACCGATGCCCCGGTCAACGCGCTCGCGTGCCGCGCCGGGTCGGCCACCGTCGCCGAAGCGAGCGCGATGGTGGGGTAGGCGCCGTACCGAGCGGCCACGCGAAGAAGTCGGCGCAATACCGCGCTGACATGGGCACCGAAAACTCCCCGATAGACGTGGCATTCGTCGACAACGATGTAGTCGAGTTTACGCAAGAACGGTGCCCAGTGTTGGTGCCCCGGTAGTAACGAGTGGTGCAGCAGGTCCGGGTTGGTCAGCACGTAGTGGGCGTGGTCGCGGATCCACCGCCGCTCGTCGGTGGCCGTGTCGCCGTCGTAGGTCGCGCACCGGATCTGCGGCAGAGCCAGTGACGTCAGCCGCGCTTCTTGGTCTGCGGCCAGAGCCTTGGTAGGGGCCAGATAGAGCGCTGTCGATCCACGACCGGTCGGCGCCTGCGTCCCGTTCAGCAGGGAGGTGAGCACCGGCAGTAGGTAGCCCAACGACTTGCCCGAAGCCGTCCCGGTGGCCAACACTGCGTGCCGACCCGAGCGCAAAGCCTGCGCCATCTCGCTTTGATGACTCCACAGCGACTTCACTCCCGCACCCGTCAGCGCGGCATACAGGCTGGGGTTAACCCAGTCCGAGAAGGCAACCTGACGTGCCGGGCGGGCGGGGACGGTGTGCGTGTGCACGAGGGCTCGCGAACGGTCCCCGCGGGCCAAGTGGGCCAGCGCGGCGACGGGGTCGAATGGTGACGATCTGGACACTGTGTCCACCGTATGCGGCTCCCCGGGTGATACTGGCGGCGCAAAACGTCTACTGTGAGCCGCAACACAGTCCCGCAACCCTTTGGCGCATCGTTGGCGATCCGCCCTGCACGGAGGTACGTCATGGTTTTCACTGCTCAGGAGATCGATCTGGGATGGGGAAGCACATCCATCGTGGTGTTCGTGCTGCTTATCTCGGTGGCCGCGCTGGTGATGGGATGGAAGTTCCGCTCGGAGGTTCTGGCCACGTCGCCAGGCACCGAGAACATGCAGGAGATCGGCAAGGCGGTTCAGGACGGCGCGCAGGCCTATTTGCGCAGGCAATTCCTGACGTTGCTTCCCTTCGTGGTGGTCGCGTTCTTTTTGCTGATGCTGCTGCCCGCCGACGGGCTGTCGATCCGGATCGGTCGATCCGTCTTCTTCTTGATGGGGGCGGGGTTCTCGGCTGCTATCGGCTACTTGGGGATGAGTTTGGCCACCGAGGCCAACATGCGGGTCGCCGAGGCGGCGCGCACCTCCGGGCGTGATCTTGGCATGCGGATCGCCTTCCGCACGGGTGGGACTGTGGGTATGGCGACCGTCGGGCTCGGCCTGTTCGGCGCAGCGCTCGTCGTGCTGATCTACCAGGGGGATGCGGCAAAGGTCCTCGAAGGCTTCGGCTTTGGGGCAGCGCTGCTGGCGATGTTTATGAGGGTCGGGGGTGGCATCTTCACTAAGGCGGCCGACGTGGGAGCGGACTTGGTCGGCAAGGTCGAAACCGGCATACCTGAGGACGACAAGCGCAACCCCGCCACCATCGCCGACAACGTGGGGGACAACGTCGGCGACTGCGCGGGCATGGCCGCTGACCTCTTCGAGTCGTATGCCGTCACGCTGGTCGCCGCGCTCATCCTCGGCACCGCGGCGCTCGGCGCACCCGGCCTGACCTTCCCGCTGATCGTGCCGGCTATCGGTGCCTTGACCGCGATCCTGGGTGTTTACGTCACCAAGGCACGCCCCAACGAGAGCGGCCTCGCGGCGATCAACCGAGGCTTCTACATCTCTGCCGTTACGGCCGCCATAGCTTCCACACTTGCTGCGCTGATCTTTTTGCCGAAGAGTTTGCCGGCCGACTTCTCCGAGATCGCCATCTTCAGTGCCACCGAGGCTCCCGACCTCAATCCGGCCGTCCGCGGGGCCGCTGCCGTGGTGATCGGCATCATCTTGGCCACTGCCATCTTGTGGTTGACCGGCTACTTCACCGGCACCGACTCCAAGCCGACCAAAGACGTGGCCCGCACCTCACTCACCGGCCCGGCGACCGTCATCCTGTCGGGCATCGGCGTCGGCTTTGAATCGGCCGTTTACACCGCCGTGACGATCGCCGGAGCGGTCTACGTGCTGTTCACGCTCGGAGGCGGATCGCTGATCTTGTCGCTCTTCTTCGTGGCCTTGGCCGGTTGCGGCCTGCTGACCACCGTCGGCGTGATCGTCGCGATGGACACCTTCGGCCCGGTCTCGGACAACGCCCAAGGCATCGCCGAAATGTCGGGCGATGTCGATGGCGAAGCGGCCCAGGTGTTGACTGAGCTCGACGCGGTCGGCAACACCACCAAGGCCATCACCAAGGGCATCGCCATCGCGACCGCCGTTTTGGCGGCCACGGCCTTGTTCGGGTCCTACTGGGACGCGGTCAATACCGAAATCAATGGAGTCACCGGGCTGACCGCCGAGGAGAGCGTCTCGGTGTTGCAGTCTTTCTTGGTGTTCGACCCGCGCTCGCTGGTCGGTCTGATCATCGGCGGTTCGGTGGTCTTCCTCTTCTCCGGGTTGGCGATCAACGCGGTTACCCGGGCAGCCGGGGCCATCGTGTTTGAGGTCCGCCGCCAGTTCCGCGAGATGCCTGGCATCATGAACTACACGCAGAAGCCCGACTACAAGCGCGTCGTCGACATCTGCACCCGCGACTCGCTGCGTGAACTCGCGACCCCTGGATTGTTAGCGGTGCTCGCCCCGATCGCCGTCGGCTTCTCGCTCGGCGTTGGTGCGTTGGCCGGCTACCTGGCGGGTGCTATCGGTACCGGCGTGCTGATGGCCGTCTTCCTGGCCAACTCTGGTGGTGCCTGGGACAACGCGAAGAAGATCGTCGAAGACGGTGCGCACGGCGGGAAAGGCACTGCGGCCCACGAAGCGACGATCATCGGTGACACGGTCGGCGACCCGTTCAAGGACACCGCCGGCCCGGCGATCAACCCGCTGATCAAGGTGATGAACCTGGTCGCGCTGCTGATCGCGCCGGCCATCGTGACCATGTCGGTGGGCGACGACGCCAACACGCTGCTGCGATGGTTGATTGCCCTGGTGGCGTTCGCGATCATCGTGGTGGCCGTGTTGTTCAGCAAGCGCCGCGGATTGGCGATTGCTGAGGACGTCGAGCAAGGCGCAGGCTCTGTCTGAGTGGCCTCCTCGGATGAGGTGGCGGATGCCCCGCGGGGCACTGTGGATGAGTTAGCCGGGCTTCGGGCGGACATCCTTGAGGCTGGCTACACCGTGGCCGGGCTTGACGATCTGCTCGGGCCCTCGGCGGGTGGTGCCTTGGCCGGTGGTCAGCGGATGCCTGCTGATCGACTGACGCGAGACTCGGCTGAGCCTGCGGCGGTGTTGCTGCGGCTCTTCGTTTTGGGCCTGTCTGTGGAGGTCGAACGCTTCGCGGGCGTGCTGCCGCGCACTGGGCTGGCAGGGTTGGTTGCGATGGGCCTGGTCCACGTGACCTCTTCGGGTCAGGTCGTCGGTCTCTGTGACCTGCGCCCGTATGCCGACGAGCAGCACGACTGGTGGGTCGCCTCTGACCTCACGTCGATGGCTACCGGATCGCCGTTGCGTTCAAGCCACGTGGTCGGAGTTGGCGGGGCATCGAGCACGCTCGCGTCGTGGACGCCGCGCCCCTGGGCTGCGCGCACGTTCGATCTCGGGACCGGCTCCGGAGTGCAGGCCCTGCACTTGGGTGGGCATTCGGCATACCGGGTGGTCAGTGACCTGTCGCCGCGTGCACTGGACTTTGCTCGCTTCGCGTGTGGTCTCAACAAGGTCGAGGTCGATGCCCGCGTAGGGTCGCTCTTTGCGCCGGTGGCCGGGGAAGTCTTTAACCTGATTGTGTGCAACCCGCCGTTCGTGATCACCCCTCGGGCGGCGGGTCTGGACACGATGGAGTACCGCGACGGTGGCGCGATCGGGGATGAGTTGGTGGCCGCCGTCGTGGCACAGGTAGGGGACCACCTAGCCCCGGGTGGGATTGTGCAGTTGCTGGGCAACTGGGAGTTGGGTACGGGACAAGACTGGGCCGATCGCGTGCGGTCTTGGGTGCCCAAAGACCTCGATGCGTGGGTGATCCAACGGGAGGAGCAGGACGTCGCCGACTATGCGATGACCTGGGCTCGCGATGCCGGGCACCCGGTCGGCAGCGCCGATTTCGAACGCTGGTATGCCGCCTGGCTCGATGACTTCGCAGCTCGCAGCGTCGAGCGGGTTGGCTTTGGAATCATCACCCTTCAGCGACCCAGCGAAGACCGAGCGACCTTCACGGACTTCGATGATGTGGTCACTGCGGTGGCTTCACCGATGGGCCCCAGCGTCCTGAAGGGGTTGAAGGCCCGGGCTTGGCTAGCCATACACGACGACGATCAGGTCCTAGCGGTGCCGTGGTCGGTAGCCGACGACGTGACCGAGGAGCGGATCGGGAGGCCAGGGGCCCCGGACCCGATGGTGATTCAACTGCGCCAAGGGGGCGGCCTGAGACGCGTGGTGAGGCTGGACTCATTGAGTGCGGGCCTCGTCGGGGCCCTCGACGGTGAGCTGACCGCAGCGCAGATTATGCAAGCCCTCGCGGCCCTCACCGACACCGAGGTCGGTCAGGTGCACCAGGTGATCGCCCCCATGGTGCGCTCGTTAGTCGCCGATGGTCTGCTCCACTAGCCCTACGCGCTGACCGAGGCCCGAAACCGATCAACCTCGGCATACGGCTCGAAGACCTGATCCGAACCCTGCCAGGTGTTCCACAACCTCTCAGCCGTGCGGGCGTCGATCTCGAACGCGGCGACGAAGAGCGTCAAAGCCCGACGCGACAACGTCTTGCCCGACAACGCCCGGCTGACCGTGTCTTTGAGTTGTCGAGGCAGCTCGACGTTGTCCCTCGGCTCGTCACCGACCGCCCACTGGTAGTCGGCGAGCACCTGTGCGATCGCCCCTTGGTGAATGCCGTGCCCCGAACTTGGGGCATGCTCGGACCACATGGCCCGCAGCCGGGGGTCGTTGCGCAACAGAGAGCACAACATGTCCACTGTGCGCAGGCGCGCTTGCCTGCGCATCATGGTCGAGGTGCGCACCACTGAAGCGGGGTGAGGGTGTAGGCCAACTGGGGCTCGGCTCATCGGGGACCTTCCTAGGCTGGGAGCATTTCCCTGCCTGGAGCACGACCAACGTGTTCTGATACATGCCCGTGCGGGTGAGTTTGTAAATTCACTCGCACGGGTGGCCCCACATTGCCGAACCTGCCTGGGCCTGCGCCGCAGCTTTGTTGCCCGCTGCCTATCTCGCGTGTGACAGCGGCCCCGATCGGGGCAGATCCACCGGAAGGGAGGCACCTGCGGCGGTGGCCTGAGCCTCCTGGGCCATCTCCAGGTCGCCTTGTTGATACGCGATGAGCGCATCGGTGGTGCCCTCCAGCGCCGAGGTGGTGTCGGCGAAGATCGTCTCCAAATGGGGGTAGACGACCTCTTCGGCGAACTGGCCGAGGCACACAAGAACGTGCGGGCTACCGGGCAAGGCCGCGGCCAACTCGACGAAAGCGTCATTGACCCGGATCTCGTCGGTGATGTAGTCCTCTGCGCTCGTGCCTGCATTGCGCAGCACGCGTTCCACGTCGGCGGTGTGAATGTCCCACGTCGCCATAGTGCTCCTTTGCTCGCTGGATGGGGGCTCAGCCGATATTGGCCACGGCTGTGCGCGCCCTTGTCTGAGCAGAGCTGGCCGTTTCGTCGTTGTTGCTGAGCAGCTGACGGACTAGGGCGATGATGGCGCGGACTTCGTCGCTGGCGCGGCGCCAGCGCTGCTCCACGGTGTGGTACTCCTCCGAGACCCCGTCGGCCTGGAAGTCCGACATGGCGGCACCCACCTGGGTTTCGCGGGTTGCGATCAGTGTCTCGAGTCGGCCAATAAGCGTGGTGATGTCGGATTGCACGGTCGCCGAGATCCCGGTGTCGAACGAAATGCGCTCAGTCGTAGGCATGAGGTGTTCCTTCCTTTGCTGGTGAGTAGGTCAGGGGTGAGAAAAATCAACTGCGTGACGCGAAGCGGGCACCGTCGAAGTTGGCCTGCCCTTGGGCGACAGTGGCGTTGTCGCTGGCCTCCACGTCGCCAACCTGGAAGGCCTTGTCCATACCGGCCTGCCCCGCCAAAATCGCGGCCAACGAACCGTTGAGGTCGGCGGCGATCTGGTCGGTGCTGTCCTTGAACTGGTCGAACGCGACCCGGCCCGCTCCGTTGAATTTTCCCTCGAGCGGTTCCACTGCCGTCACCAAACTCGTGACGAGCGTGCCCAAATCCTGATGTGACCCTTCGGTGCCTTTGCTCAGCGTGCCGAGGGCGGTGTTTCCCATGTCGAACTTCACAGCGTTGCCTCCAAATGTGATGACGGGCGGCCTGGCACGTTATTGCTGCGAGCCGGGGCCTTGTGGTGAATGAGACCAGTACACACAGATTCGGAAAAGCGCCGTGAAAGTTATCCACAGGGGGTCAGTGGCGGATACGCGAAAAGTGTCACGATCGGCGACATGTCCGAAGACTGGTTGGTGACCTCAGGCCGCCCCCTTGCCGTGGAAGACATCATCATGAGTTTGCGAGTCTGGGGTGAGGAGGTCAGCGTTCGAGTCGACACAGATGAGTTGTGCACCGTCGTGGTGGACAGGGCCGATCGCGTGTTGGTGTGGTTCGGCCCCAGCCAGCACGTGAGCAACCCCCACGACGCCTTGCTGCGAAACGGACTGGCAGCCATCAACGATGCCGAGCGCGAAGCTCGGTGGTGGACCGAGATCATCCAACCGGCGACACGGCATACGGGCTTGAGTTCCCGGGTTGACGCGGGCTCGGTGGCGACAGCATTGGCTCAGGTGGCGCACGGTCACGCCCAGCGTTTGAGTGCAGCCGAGGGGGAGACGGGCAGGGATAAGGCAAGCGAGTCCAGTGGAGATATCGCGTGCGACATGATGACCGGTACGTGCGCGATCTTCTTGCAAACCCGACCCGTGCTGGCCGTGACGCCCTGGGCGTCCATGGCGATGGCCTGTGCTTCCCGGCGTGGATTGAAGCCCGTTTTACTCAACCCGGGCACGACCCAACTCTCGCCGGTGATGCACCATTTCGCCCGGCGTGGAGGGTGCCTATGGGTGCGCCAAGGCCCCGAAGGTATGCATAACGGAGCCAGCGGAGCGGCGCTCGCCTGGTCCGACGGCACGTTTGTGGAATCTTCGGCCGCGCCGTGGCCCGTCGCGCTCAGCGGCGAGTGGGAGGTGGTCTACGAAGGCGAGGCGCTGCATACCGACACCGCGGGTATGCAGATCGGGCGGCTCGCGCAGATGACTCACGATGCGTGCGGGATGGAAGACCCGACGAGTTGGGGAGTCTTGGAGCCGACGAGCGACGGGTGGGCGCTGGGGGACATCACGGAACACGCTCGGGACGCCTCTCCCAAGCCGAGTCGAGTGTTTTTCCGCTCGCCGAATAGCGACGGGATCGTGACCGTCTTGCCGCAACCGGTCGGGGTGCAAGAGAGCGTGGCGTGGGCCGCCCCGGCCGACGACCTGATGCCTCGTTCGACCAACCTTCGCCGACTTGGTGAGAGACTGCTGGAGGCCGGTAGCGACGTTTCGCTGCTCGGAGACCGGAGGCCGACCATCGCTGCGTCGGGCCGCGGCGGAGCGACGGGCAACGTGCTTCCGGGGGTTATCTGCTTCAAGTCGGGCCGATTCGGTGGCCTGAGCGCCGCGACCCTCGATCTACCTGCCGACTCTGGTGCTTTCGCTTGCGCCGTCGACGCTGGAGTGGTGGTCACCTTCGGTGTCCAGCAGGACCGTAGCGACGCGGCCAGCGTTAGGTTGCTCGCGGCGTGGGACCACACGCTGTCGACTCTGACGCGGCGCAATTCGGTCTATAGCGCCTACCTGGACGAG
>JBBSVB010000036.1:0-12280 GCA_038233875.1 Actinomycetales bacterium
AAGAGTTCGGGGGTCCGTACGGCCGCACCATCGCTGGCGGCCACGTCATTCATGCCATGGGGGACAAAACCGCAGTCGACGCCATCGAAGCGGGCGAGCCCGTTCGCCGCGTGTGGCTGGCACTGTGCGACGACTTGCAGATCCCTGAAGATCGGCGTTTTCCCGCCGACCGGCGCCGGCCATGACCACGGACAGGGACACAGCCACGACACCGCCTGACGTCCTGACACCGCGTGTGTATGCAGCGCCGGGCCTGACGGTGAAAGCCGTCGTGGGGCTCGGCGTCTTGGCTCTCGCGCTTGTCGCCCTCGTCGGTTTCGACGAGAACGACGACTCAGTGTTGGGCTGGCCAGGTCCGTCGGCGCTCTCGCTGCTGAGCATTGCCGGCGTGTTAGCTGCGGTGCTTACGGTGCTCTACCTGCGGGGGCGCCGTGGAATCGTGCTGGGCGACGGCTTTGTGGGATCGATCCCCATCTGGCCAGGGCGCTCCGCGCATTTCACCCAGATTGAGGATTTCGTGGGGTAACGGCCGACGAGTACCTGGATTATCACCAAGGCGTGAGGGCTGCGCTCACGCTGTGGCGTCCCGCAACTCGGCGGGTGGGCCTGGTCTCGAAGGTCAGGCAGCGTCGGTGGCTCGACGACGATGGCGTGCACGTACTTCGTCGGTGGAGTCAAGAGCATGGCGCGCTGGAGCCGGTCCGTTTCCTTCCCGGTTGGATCGACGAGACCGGGCAAGACAGGCTCATGATAAGTATCGATCAGGTGGGGTTGGCGATTCACGTGCGCTGGCCGATCGGAATGCGGCAGCACGATAGCGACGAAGGCCCCGTCCGTTCCTACCGGGGCTGGACGCCACCGGGGCGATGGCGCGGCATCCCGATCTTCAGCACGCTTAGCACGGGGTCGCTAGCGATAGCGCTCTTTGTCGGGGTCACAGCGGAGGATAAGGACGACCGCATCCAAGTCCCGCTGCTATTCCTCGGAGTCGTCGCTTTCTTTTGGTTGACCCTATGGCTGGAGGGGAGGGCAAGGATGGTCATCTGCGGCACCTGCATCGGTGTGACCTCTGCCATGACCGGGAGAGCGCGTCAGTGGTGCGACCTGCGGACCGTTGAATTCATGACGCTACGTGGCGTGCGCACCAAGAACGTCTGGAACACCAGTGTCGTGCTGTGGAACAAGACGCCGTGGCCGAGATTTCGAGGTGTGAGTGCAAAGTCAGCACTGCTGGGTGCGACCCAAGCCACGCGCGACGCCGTCACGGAGCGAGTGAAGCATGACCCGGCCTATCCGTTGGTGATCGGGTACTCCAAGACCGGGCCAGCGTGCCGCCGAGACGTTGATCGAGCGATGTCGGAGTCTGGCAAGAGTTTCTATCGCTGAGCGGTCAAAGTGCCCCTTCTGATCAGCGCTTCGACGATCTGCACTGCATTGAGAGCGGCGCCCTTACGCAAGTTGTCGCCCACGATGAACATCACAATCCCGCGGCCGCCCGGGACCGACTGGTCCTGACGGATGCGGCCCACATACGTGGGGTCTTGGCCGGCACCCTTGAAAGGTGTCGGGATGTCCGTGAGCACGACTCCGGGTGCTTCAGCCAAGATGGCTTTGGCTTGCTCGGCGCTGATCGGCTCGGCGAATTCGGCGTGGACCGCCAGGCTGTGACCGCTGAAAACGGGCACCCGCACGCACGTCCCGGCCACTGCGAGAGTTGGGAGACCCAAGATCTTGCGCGACTCGAACCGCAGTTTTTGCTCTTCGGCGGTCTCCAGCGATCCATCGTCGACCAGATCGCCGGCATACGGGATGACGTTGAAGGCGATCGGGTCGGTGTAGACGCTCGGATCCGGGACGCTGACCCCGGCGCTGCTGTGAGCTAGCGACTCCATGTCACCAGCGACGACGGCTCGGGCTTGATTCGCGAGCTCGGCCACCCCAGCCACACCCGACCCGGACACGGCTTGGTATGTCGACACGACGAGGCGCTGCAGCCCCGCGACGTCATGGAGCGCTTTGATCGCCGGCATGGCCGCCATGGTCGTGCAGTTCGGGTTGGCCACGATGCCGATCCCACCGGGGCCCTGGGCCTGGTCGAGGGCTTCGGGGTTGACTTCGCTGACCACCAGCGGCACGCGGTCGTCCATCCGCCACGCTGAAGAGTTGTCGACCACGATGGCACCGGCCTTGGCAAAGCGAGGGGCGTGCTCCTTAGAAGTGCCGCCACCGGCAGAGAACACAGCGACGTCGATCCCGGAGAGGTCCACGGTGAGGTCGGCGAGGTTTTCCACGACGATCTGGCGAGGCGTCCCTGCACACGCCTCGTTGTCCCAGCGGCCCTCCCAAGGCAACTCGGTCCCGGCGCTGCGGGCAGAGGCGAAGTATCGGATGCTGTTGATCTCGACGTCGCGCTCGGCCAGTAGGCGGCGCATCACGGCACCGACCTGACCGGTTGCGCCGACGACGGCAACGGTGATTCCTGAAGACATGCTCATCGTCCCGATCCGCCGTAGACCACGGCCGCGTCGTTGGCGTCCAAGTTGAAGGCAGTGTGCACGGCGCGCACGGCCTCCGGAAGAAGTTTCTGGTCGGTGATGACCGAGATCCGGATTTCACTGGTGGAGATCATCTCAATGTTGACGCCCGCTCCCGCGAGTGCTTCAAAGAGGCGCTGCGCGACGGTGGGGTTGGACCGCAGGCCAGCCCCGATGAGGGACAACTTGCCGATGTGCGAGGTGTAGAGGACGTCGGCGATGCCTAGCTCGGTGCGGATGGCGCCGATGGCGGCCATCGCGCGCTCGCCATCCTCTTCAGGCAACGTGAACGAAATGTCGGAGCGCTCCGACGATGTCGACACGTTTTGCACGATCATGTCGATCGAGACTCCGATGGCGGCAACAGCGCCCACCACTGCGGCCGCAGCCCCGGGGACATCGGGTATGCCGACGGCGGTGATCTTGCCCAGCGATTGCTCGTGAGCAATACCGGAGATGAGGGGTTCTTCCATGTCGTCCTCCTGATCGGCGGTGAGTGGTCGACCGACCAAAATCCAGGTGCCCTCTTGATCAGAGAAGGACGACCTGACGTGGATCGGCACGTTGAAGCGTCGGGCATATTCGACGGCGCGCAGGTGAAGAATTTTGGCACCATGAGCGGCCATTTCGAGCGTCTCTTCGATGGTCAGCCGTTTGACCCGACTCGCGGCATGCACGATGCGCGGATCGGCGGTGTAGATGCCGTCGACATCGGTGTAGATCTCACAGACGTCGGCTTTGAGGGCGGCCGCCAATGCCACTGCTGTCGTGTCTGAACCACCGCGGCCAAGCGTGGTGATGTTGTCGTCTTCGGAGACACCTTGGAATCCGGCAACGATGGCAATGGCACCCTGAGCCAACGTGGCCTGGACCCGATCGGGCGTGACGTTGAGTAGGCGGGCGCGGCCGTGGGAGCTGTCGGTGCGCATCCCCGCCTGGTCGCCGGTGAAGGAGTAGGCGCGCTCGCCGAGGGTTTCGATGGCCATCGCCAAGAGCGCCATGGAGATGCGCTCGCCAGCGGTGAGCAGCATGTCCATTTCACGCTCAGGGGGTGGACCCGGGCTGACGGCCTTGGCTAGGTCGAGCAACTCGTCGGTCGTGTCGCCCATTGCGGATACGACCACGGCGACGTCGTGCCCAGCACGTTTGGTCTCGACAACGCGCCGAGCGACCCGCGCGATGGCCTCAACGTCAGAGACTGACGAGCCGCCGTACTTTTGGACGAGTAAAGACATGGTGAGGCAATCCTGAAACGGTTGGGGGATGAGCCAGCGGCCCAGTCTATGGCCCTGCTCGACGTGACGTAAACCGTGCTAGAGACCCCTTGGAACCTGCACCGGTTGCATTTTGTTGGGCCAATGGGCGTGTCGGAGGTAATCGAACACACTTGCGATTATGCTCGTGCACAGGTGCTGGGGCGACCCACGGTTATCCACACATTGCGGGTGGTAACTCGGGTATGTCGGTCCCGGCTTCTAGCGTCTGACGTACCCGGATGAGGCGCCCTCAACGAGGGGCCAACATGCGACACGGTGGTCGAAGGTAGGCGCGCTCACCCATAGCGAAGGAGCAGGACATGCCAAAGCACAGCAACGTGACCCAGATGCACGGCGACAAGAGCAAGGCGCTCGAGTCGGTACTGGCCCAGATCGAGAAGCAGCACGGTAAGGGTTCGGTGATGCGCCTCGGCGACGATGTCCGTCCGCCCATCGCAGTCATTCCCACCGGCTCGATCGCACTCGATGTTGCGCTGGGGATTGGTGGGTTGCCGCGCGGTCGTGTGGTCGAAATCTACGGCCCGGAGAGCAGCGGTAAGACCACGGTCGCGCTGCACGCGGTGGCTAACGCGCAGAAGGCTGGAGGGATTGCGGCTTTCATTGACGCCGAGCACGCCTTGGACCCTGAGTACGCAAAGAAGTTGGGTGTCGACACCGATGCTCTGCTGGTCAGCCAGCCGGACACGGGCGAGCAGGCGCTGGAGATCATGGACATGCTGATCCGCTCCGGCGCGCTAGACATCGTCGTCATCGACTCTGTGGCCGCGTTGGTGCCTCGGGCCGAGATCGAGGGGGAGATGGGGGACAGCCACGTCGGCCTGCAGGCCCGCTTGATGTCCCAGGCCCTTCGAAAGATCACCGGCACGCTAAGCAACACCAACACCACCGCGATCTTCATCAACCAGCTGCGCGAGAAGATCGGCGTTATGTTCGGTTCGCCGGAGACGACCACGGGTGGCAAGGCGTTGAAGTTCTACGCTTCCATCCGCATCGACGTTCGTCGAATCGAAACCTTGAAGGACGGCACGGACGCCGTGGGTAACCGAACCCGAGCCAAGATCGTCAAGAACAAGGTTTCTCCGCCGTTCAAGCAGGCTGAGTTCGACATCCTCTACGGTCACGGGATCTCCCGAGAGGGCGGCTTGATCGACATGGGCGTGGAGCACGGGTTCGTGCGCAAGTCCGGCGCTTGGTACACCTGCGAGGGCGAGCAGCTCGGCCAAGGCAAGGAGAACGCGCGCACCTTCTTGATCGACAACCCGGATATGGCCGACGATATCGAGAAGAAGATCAAGACCAAACTCGGTGTCGGGCCCCGCACCGACGTGGATGTGCCAGAAGGTGTGGACCCCGAGACCGGTGAAGTCTCGGTCAACTTCTGATCGTTCGCATGGACGATGTCGGCGCGATGACTATCGATCGGCGGTAGATCCATGGAATCCACTCATCCAGACCCTGCGCGCTTAGCGGCCGCTCGCGATGCGCTGGCTGCGGCAACTGGTGCCGCCAGCGCCAAGGCACCTTCCCTGTCCAAAGACTCGACCCAAGACCACCTCGCCGACCTGCCCGAAGTCAGCCGCGACGGCGCGTCTGAGGGCGCTTTTATGGGCGGGGGAGGAGGCTCGACATTGGGCGGGGCCGATGACCCCGAGGGTGTCGGTCGAGCCCGGCAGGTGGCTCTGCGCCAATTGGCGATGGGCCCCCGCACGCGCCAACAGTTGACCGACAAGATGCTGGCCAAAGAGTGCACACCCGATGTGATCGAGCGCGTCCTTAACCGCATGGCAGACGTGGGCTTGGTTGACGATCAGGCTTACGCCCACATGCTGGTGCGGACCAAGCGAGAAGGCTCAGGCATGGCCGTACGCGGCCTGCGGCACGAACTTAGAAAGAAGGGCATCCCGGGAGAAATGGCCGAGGCAGCGGTCGAAGGCGTACAGCCCGAGCAAGAACGAGAGCAGGCCGAGGCGCTGGTGGCGGCTCGGCTGCCCCGTCTGTACGGCCTGGAGCGGGACGTGCAGATGCGTCGACTCGGCGGTTTTCTCGCCCGCAAGGGTTACCCGGCAGGGTTGTCCTTTGCAGTGATCAAGGACGCATTAGACCAAGCGCCCGAGCACCAGCGGGATTAAGCCGGCTCGGTGCCGTCGATCTCTCCGTCGGTGTCGAGAGGTTTCGAGGGGTCACCCACGAAATCCTGTTCGGCCGGGATCGCGTCTGGGTCGTCGCCGCCGGTCATGGGCTCGGGGTCTAGGCCGCTCTCGTTGTCGGGCGCTCCGTAAGCCGTCCCGTCCTCAGGGATTTCCTGACGGATGCGCTGCTCGATGGTCTCTTCTTCGGCCTCTTCGTCGGCGGTCGTGCCGAAGGCCACGGAGCCGTGCAGCTTATCGGCCGTTTCGTAGCCGACCTCCACGGGGTCCTCGCCTGGGATGAGCGTGTCCTCGGGCTGCAACTGGTCGTCGTTGTCGATGCTGTACGTGCTGAGTCCATCACTGATGGTTTCGTTGTCGGGCTGGTCGCTCATGGGTGATGACTCCTTGCGTTGCAGTTTCAGTTCGACTGTCGGCCCACGTCCAACACCGATAGCGTGCGACGGTGCTCTTTCGGAACTTCCGTTGACCCCCGTAGTTTTGGCTGTGGTGATCGCAGTGGCGTTTCTTGTGGGCGCAGGATTGCAGCGTATCGCCGGACTAGGAATGGGTCTCGTGGTGGCCCCTGTCCTGACGCTCGTGCTCGGCCCGGCAGTGGGGGTGAGTCTGAGCAACGCTGGTGCCATCGTCACCGCGACGTTCGTCCTCGCGTCACTGCGTAAAGACATCGATTGGAAAGCCTTCGCCCGTCTCGCGCCGCTACTTGTGGTGGGTTCGATCATCGGCGCCTTCGTTGTGTTGCGGGTGAGCGCCGCGTGGCTTGAAGTGCTTATCGGGGTGCTGATTTTGCTCGCACTAGCCTCAATTCTTTTAACCAGTGGGCGGATCCATGTTCGCGGGCGGCTACCAGCCGCGGCGACGGGAATTGCTGTCGGATTTATGAATGCGACCGCAGGCGTGGGAGGCCCAGCTATGACGACCTACGCGGTAGCCACGCGTTGGAACCAGACGTCCTTTGCGGCCACGCTGCAGCCCGTGTTCCTCCTGACCAACTCCACCGCATTGCTGGCTAAAGGAATCGTCGGGGCGGTGCCCACTGATACCGGCTTGGCGTGGTGGACGTGGCTCGTTGCCCTAGCGGCGATTGCTAGTGGGGTGGTGCTCGGTGGGTACGCCAGCAGATGGGTCTCGACGCGTGCCGCCCGCAAGGCAGCGATAACCATCGCCGCCGTGGGAGGACTTGTGACCTTGTGGCGTGGGCTGAGCGGTGTGTGATGGCACCGGAGCGCCCGTACTCTGGTCCGACAATGATTACGTACGCCAGCACTCCGATCGCCACCTCGCCCAAGACGTACGACGTCCGCACCCACGGGTGTCAGATGAACGTCCATGACTCTGAGCGGCTTTCCGGTCTGCTCGAAACGGCGGGCTACATCGATCTACAAGGTCTACCGGCGGGCGCTCGGCCTGACGTTGCCGATGTGGTCGTGTTCAACACCTGCGCGGTGCGCGAGAACGCCGCCAACAAGCTCTACGGCAATCTGGGGATGCTGCGCCCTGCCAAGATGGCCAACCCGGATATGCAAATCGCGGTCGGCGGGTGTTTGGCTCAGAAGGACCGCTCGACCATCGTTGAGCGCGCGCCGTGGGTCGACGTGGTCTTCGGCACCCACAACATTGGCTCGCTGCCTGCCTTGTTAGATCGCGCTCGGCACAACAAAGAGGCCGAGGTCGAGATCCTAGAGGCCCTCGATGTCTTCCCTTCCACGCTGCCCACCCGGCGTGACTCGGCATACAGCGGATGGGTTTCTATCTCGGTGGGGTGTAATAACACATGCACGTTCTGCATCGTTCCGGCCCTGCGCGGCAAAGAGCGTGACCGCAGGCCGGGCGAGATTTTGGCCGAGATCGAAGCCCTCGTGGCCCAAGGAGTTATCGAGATCACGCTGCTCGGGCAGAACGTCAACACCTACGGCGTCGAGTTCGGTGACCGTGGTGCGTTCGCCAAGCTGCTCCGGTCGTGCGGTGAGATCGAGGGCTTGGAGCGGGTTCGTTTCACCAGCCCCCATCCAGCAGCCTTCACCGACGACGTGATCACGGCCATGGCCGAGACCCCGAACGTCATGCCGAGTTTGCACATGCCGTTGCAGTCGGGCTCGGACAAGGTGCTCAAAGACATGCGCCGCTCCTACCGCAGCAGCAAATTCCTGGGGATTCTGGACCGCGTCCGCGAGCAGATCCCAGACGCCGCCATCACCACCGACATCATCGTGGGGTTTCCCGGCGAGACCGAAGAGGACTTCCAGGGCACGCTGGACGTGGTCCGAGCGAGCCGCTTCTCTAGTGCGTTCACGTTCCAGTATTCGATCCGGCCCGGCACGCCCGCCGCCGAATTCGAGGATCAGATCCCCAAGGAGGTCGTCCAAGAGCGCTTCGAGCGGTTGGTCGCCGTGCAGGATGAGGTTTCCTGGGACGAGAGCAAGGCGTTGGTCGGCCGCGAGGTCGAGGTGCTGGTCTCACCTGGTGAAGGTCGCAAGGACGCCGCCACGGCGCGCAAGTCAGGTCGCGCGCGCGACAACCGGCTGGTTCACTTCGCGGTCCCTGTGGGTGGCGACGAGCCGCGGCCCGGAGACCTGGTGACCGTGGCCATCACCTATGCCGCCCCGCACCACTTGGTGGCTGACTCCGGCGTAGAGGGAGGTGCCTACTCGGTACGCCGGACCGGCGGGGGCGATGCGTGGGACGCGCTTCAGTCTCAGGGCTCGAACGGCGGATCAAAGAAGCCGGCGGTGACGTTGGGTATGCCGGCGCTTGGCAAACCGGACATGCCTCCGGTCGCCGCCGGAGTGTGCTGCGACGCAACGTAGGAGGGGTCGCCCGACGGGCCGACGTTGGCGAGGTCGATACTGCGAGGATGGCACTCATCCTCAGCAGACGGCTTGTCCTCCGATACGGAATGGGTGGCATGGCCTTGGGGGCAGTCACTGTCGCTGCGGGGTGCTCCTCCGACACCTCGACCGGGGGCACGGGGTCGTCGGAGGCGAGTTCGGCTCCGGTGGCCGATGAGGCGTCCGCAACCTCGGGCAGCCCGTCAGACACCTGGGCGCGCGCCAATCTCGGGTTCGTGTCGGCCTACGTGGTGGCTCGGGGAGGGCAGGCAACTGTCATCGACACTGGGGTCGAAGGATCTGAAGACGATATTGAAGCCGTGCTGGCCTCCCAAGGCCTCGGCTAAGGCGACGTGGGCGACGTCATTTTGACGCACTCGCACCCTGATCACATCGGTTCTGCGGTTGCGATGTCCCAGGCTGCACCGGATGCGATGTTCCACGCGGGCGAGGCTGACGTCCCAGCGATCGACATTGGCCGTGCTGTCGCCGGGCTCGTGGACGGGGACACCGTTTTTGACCTGAGCATTCTGCATACGCCCGGTCACACCCCCGGGCACGTGTGCGTGCTCGACAAGGCCAACTCCATCCTGATGACTGGGGATGCTCTGACCGGTGATGGTGGCAAGGTGGGGTTGCCCAATCCGGAGTTCACCCCCGACTACGAAGAGGCTCTTCGTTCGGTGAAGTACCTAGGGACCCTGGACTTCGCCACGGCCTACTTCGGTCACGGCGAGCCGGTCACCAGCGGTGCCTCCGACGAGACCCGCGCCCTAGGCGAACAAAGCTAAACGACACCCATGTTGCAAAGCGCTAGCGTCGTGCGGCGTGGGAACCGCGTATAAACAACGTGCCCGACGACGTGCTCTGGAGCCAGTCGCACGCCAAGACGCTATGTCAGTATCGGCATGTGTTACGCGGTCTCTAGCCGACAGGAATGCCGCAGAATCCAACCGCCGCGCGTTTGCTGACATGGAAGCGGTAGTTAACGCTGTCGTTGACTACATTCTTGAGCAGTTGAATCGAGGGCGTGCTCACCGTTGATCGTGTTAAACGCATCGGTAGGGGTAGGCATTGCTAGGGTGATATGGAGCCACTTCACGGGTGCGCAGGAACGACGTTCCGCTGGCTCCCCGTGGGAACTGAGGCACAACGTGACTGCCTACGAGAGGTCATATGTGGTCACTCAAGACTTGGGTCGTCGGGGGAAGAAGTACGCCGTCCGTTTCATGTACTCCTGGAAGGCTGGTCGTTCCTTCATGGACTCTTCGAGCAACTTGGCACCCGAGACGTTGCGTAAGAAGTGCGTCATGGCGATGGGGGACAGGATCGTCCACACCAGCCCCCAGGTGCCCGCCGACAGTGCGATCGCGAACAGGCCCCACCACACGCAGGCGTCGCCGAAATAGTTCGGGTGGCGGGTCCACGCCCACAAGCCCTGATCCATCACCCTGCCCTTGTTGTCGGCGTTGGCCTTGAAGGTCTTCAGTTGCGCGTCACCGAGGGATTCGAACGTCAACCCGATGCCCCAGATCACCACTCCCAGCGCGAGGACTAGGTAAAAGACACCCTCCGTAGGGCCGGCCGCCGCCGAAGCCTGCAGGGGCAACGAAATGATCCACTGCAGCGCTCCCTGCAGCCCGAAGACCTTCAGTGATGCCGCCAGCGGCGACATACCCTTGGTCAACTTTTCGTAGCGGGGATCCTCACCTTTGCCCTTGGAGCGGCTGTATATGTGCCAGACCAACCGCAGACCCCACACGCACACCAGGGCCGCGAGCAGCAATCGTCGGGTCAGGTCGCCGGTGCCCACCACGAGCGACATCACGCCGACGACAGCAAAGCCCGCGCCCCACACCACATCGACCACGGCCCACTTCTCGACCTGTCGAGACCATACCCACGTCAGGATCTGCAGCAGCGCGATCCCGAGCAGGCTGCAGACGGAGACCAGCACGAAGTTGGACCAGTCCATTAGGCGGTGCCCCTAGGGCGTGCGACGACCGACCACGTGGCTGGTCGCTCGTGTGGCAACCCGCTGGATCCACCAGCGAGGGGGCGCACCATCAGAATCTGGTCGACGCCCATTCGTCCCTGCTCGAAGGTCAGCGCACTACCCGCGAGATAGAGGTCCCACACGCGGCATACCTCCTCGCCCACCAGCGCCACCAGTTGCTCGCGCTTGGCGTAGAACCGCTTCTCCCACGCCCGGATCGTCCAGACGTAGTGCTCTCGCATCGCGTGCACGTCGCGGACTTCGAAACCGCCACGCTCAAGCAGCGCGATGGTCTGCCCGAGGGGGCGCATGCTCATATCGGGGGCGATGAAGGACTCGATGAACGGGCCGCCGCCGGGGCTTTTGCCGGGGCGTGACATCGCTTGGATCAGCACGAGGGCACCAGGCGCAGCCAGCCGGTGCAACGTCTTGGCGTATGTCGGGTAGTTGATGTCCCCCACGTGCTCGCCCATTTCGATGGAGACCACGGCCTCGAAGGGTGGGTCGCTGACCTCGCGGTAGTCCTGCAGACGCACGTCGACCAGGTCGGCGACACCTTGCTCGATGGCCCTTGCTTGCACAAAGGCCTGCTGCTCTTTGGCGATGGTGACGGCCACGACGTTGGCGCCATACTCGCGGGCGGCGTGCAGCGTTAGCGACCCCCAGCCGCAGCCGATATCGACCAGTCGCATTCCCTTACGCTGGTCGAGCCCCACCTTGCGGCAGATCAGGTCCAGCTTGTCGCGCTGCCCGTCTTCGAGGGTGTACGCCGACGACTCTTGCCCGGCATTGAGGTCAACGTCGGGGTCGGTGACGTAGGCCGTGGAGTAGGCCATCTGCTCATCGAGAATGGCTTCGTAGAACTCGTTAGACAGGTCGTAGTGAAAGCTGATCGCCGAAGAATCTCGGCGCAGCGAGTGCAGCCGGCCACCCAACTGAGCCTGCGTCTCGGGCGGGCTCAATGGCCGCCCGACGACCCCGAGGTCCCGGGCCGCTTTGACGCCGCGGGTGAGGACGACGGGGGAGGGGCGAAGCGATCGCACGCCGCGTTGGGCCAAGGTCGCGCGCACGGTGCGTAGCGCATCGCCAATGTCGCCGTCGACCTCGAGCTCGCCGGTGACGTAGGCCTGCGCAGCGCCCAACTCGCCCGGGTGCCACAGCAACCTGCGCAGCGCGTCGGCGGAGTTCAGCCGGACGACCGGCGCATCGGGTGGACCAGCGCTGCTGCCGTCCCAGGCGATCAGTCTCACCGGCAAGGTGCCCCCGGTGAGCGGGCTGATCGCAGTGGCAAGAGTAGAAGCAACAGTCACACTGCCTAGAGTATTGGCTTGCCTTGGTCATCATTTGAACGGGGTGACGTGGATCACGTACGTGCTGGTTTGATGGCGCTATGGTTCACGTTGTGAACTCAACCCCAGCGCCGGGATCACAGCCGTCGCTTCGCGCTGCCAATAGGCGAAGGGTCATGGACACCTTAAGTAAAGAAGGCTCGCTGACG
>JBBSVB010000037.1:0-12241 GCA_038233875.1 Actinomycetales bacterium
AAGGTCTGGCTTCCCTCGGGCGGCTCGCTGGTCATTGACCGAACCGAAGCGATGACGGTCGTGGACGTCAATACGGGCAAGTTCGTCGGATCTGGGGGCAACCTCGAGGAGACGGTCACCAAAAACAACATCGAAGCGGCCGAGGAGATCGTGCGCCAACTCCGGCTTCGGGACATCGGCGGCATCATCGTGATCGACTTCATCGACATGGTGCTCGAAAGCAACCGCGACTTGGTGGTCCGGCGTCTGCTGGAGTGCTTGGGGCGGGATCGCACCAAGCACCAAGTGGCCGAGGTCACCTCGTTGGGGTTGGTCCAGATGACTCGAAAGCGGGTGGGCTCAGGACTGATCGAGGTGTTCTCTGCTCCGTGCGTGCACTGCAACGGCCGCGGCCTCATCGTCCATGCCGAGCCGGTCGAAAAGTCGAGCAGCGACTCATCGAGCGCAAACCCTCGGAGCAAAAACGCGCGCCGCGGACGCGGATCAGGCTCCACCGACGGATCAAACGGCGGAAACAACGGGTCGTCGTCCGGCGAGGCTTCGTCGGGCTCAAGCTCGCACGACGCGCGGTCGGTTGCCGCCGCCAAGAATCCGAGCGGTCCCACGGCCGCCCAGATCGCGGCCGCCGCCCATGCTGCGGCCTTGAACGCAGGCTCAACCGACGAGGCAGCCAACGCCACAGCTGAAGCGGTGGCCGCCGTTCACGGTGAAGTCGCTCAGCCGCACTCTGCGGAGCCTTCCTCCACCGAGTCGGGAGCTAGTGAACCTGAACCAGCGAAGCCGGCATCGACTGAGCCGTCAGCCCCCAAGGCCCCAAGGCGTTCATCGAAGAGGGCAGCCAAAGCCCCAGTGACTAAGCCAGCAGCGACGGCAGCGCCGGTCCTTGCCCCCGCTGTGACACCGACTGCGGTGCCCGAGTCCGCGCCACCTGCGGCGCAGACCAATGACGCCCCGCCGAGTGCGCCTGTCTCTGTGGTCGAGGTTGCCCAAGCCCCACCGGCTCGACCGCGTCGAAAGCGCGGTCGTGTGGTCTCGCCCGCGGGCCCGCCGGTAGCCGTACCGGGTGAAGGCGACTCACCGTGAGTCGTGAGGGCGCTAAGCGGAGTGTTCGTTTTGGTTAGACACGACGCAGGCGTTAATCTTTGAGGTCTGTGCGTGTCTCGCGGCTGGCTTCGCTGCAACCCCGATGACACCAGACGCCACATTGACTCCATACCGGGATCTGATCCCTATCGACACTGCAGGAAGTGAGTACCCCGTGTACGCGATTGTTCGCGCTGGCGCGCGCCAGGAGAAGGTCTCCGTTGGCGACGTCCTCATCATCGACAAGGTGGAGGCACCGGTCGGTGAATCAGTCGAACTCGCAACTCTTCTGCTCGTCGACGGTGAGTCCATCACCACCGGCGCCGCTGAGTTGGCGAAGATCACCGTCACCGCCGAGGTTTTTCAGCCTGAAATGGGCCCGAATATAATCATCCACAATAACAATAACACGACTGGTTACAAGAAGCGACAGGGTCACCGTCAGCCGTTGACCCAGGTCAAGATCACCGCGATCAACGCTTGAGTCCTTCGCGGTTTCGTCCGCGATCTCTTTGACACACTGAACGAAGGTAGGAAGCAGCAATGGCACACAAAAAGGGTGCGTCTTCGAGCCGCAACGGTCGCGATTCAAACGCTCAGCGCCTCGGCGTCAAGCGCTTCGGTGGCCAGGCTGTGAAGGCCGGAGAAATCATCGTTCGTCAGCGGGGCACGCACTTCCACCCCGGTGAGAACGTGGGCATTGGCAAGGACGACACGCTGTTCGCTTTGATCAAGGGCAACGTGAAGTTCGGAGCCAAGCGCGGTCGCAAGACCGTCAACATCGTTGAGCAGGAAGTCTCCGTCTAGCGGAGCCGTTCCTACGATGGGGCACGAGCTCCATCGCCTCAGTCCATTGCCGGTTGGTGCCCTGAGCATCGACCGGCATTGTGCTGTCCTACTCCGAAGGGGATGAGTCATGGCCACATTTGTTGACCGAGTCGTGCTCCACGCGCGCGCCGGCAACGGCGGCAACGGAGTGGCTTCGGTGCACCGCGAGAAGTTCAAACCACTCGGCGGTCCCGACGGGGGGACGGGTGGCCACGGCGGGAACATCGTCCTGCGCGTGGATTCTTCAGTGACCACGCTGCTGGAGTACCACCGCGGCCCCCACCGATCTGCGCCGAACGGCAAACCCGGCGAAGGCCACGAGCGCCATGGAGCCAGCGGGGAAGACCTCATCTTGTTGGTGCCCGAGGGCACCGTGGTCAGTGACCGCGCGGGCACCACCTTGATGGACCTGCTCGGCGACGGCGCTGAGTATGTGGTCGCACTCGGCGGACGCGGCGGTCTGGGCAACAAGGACTTGGCGTCACCGCGACGCATCGCGCCAGGATTCGCACTGCTCGGTGAGCCCGGCGAAGAGCGCGACGTCGTGCTCGAGTTGAAAACCCTTGCCGATGTGGCGCTGATCGGTTTCCCGTCGGCGGGCAAGTCGTCGCTGGTCTCGGTGGTGAGCGCGGCCAAGCCCAAGATTGCCGACTACCCGTTCACCACCTTGGTGCCCAACCTGGGCGTCGTCACCGCTGGGGGCGAGCGGTTCACCATCGCTGACGTGCCGGGGCTCATCCCGGGTGCCAGTGAGGGCAAGGGGCTCGGGCTGCGTTTCCTGCGTCACGTCGAGCGCTGCCACGTGCTGGTGCACGTGATCGACTGCGCCACCCTCGAGCCGGGACGCGACCCGCTGACTGATCTCGACGTTATTGAGGCCGAACTGGCGGCATACGTGCCCGACGCCTCGCTTGGCGGCATCCCCCTTGCGGACCGGATCCGGATCGTCGTCCTGAATAAGGCCGATGTGCCAGAGGCCCGCGAGCTTGCCGAAATGGTGACCCCCGACCTTGAGGCCAGGGGTATAGAGGTGCACATCGTTTCGGCGGTGGCCCACATCGGGCTCAAAGAAATGATCTTTGCTCTCGCTGGGCACGTCCAAAAGGCCCGGGCGCAGTTGCCGCCGTCGACACAGGCCCGCACGGTCTTGCGCCCGACGGCGCTCGACGCCTCCGGGTTCACCATCGAGCGCGACATCTCCGGGCCGGAAGAGCTCTTCAGAGTCGTCGGCGAACGGCCCACCCGGTGGGTTCGGCAGACCGACTTCGGCAACGACGAAGCCGTCGGCTATCTGGCAGATCGCCTCAACCGGATGGGTGTTGAGGATGCGCTGTTCAAGGCGGGTGCCGTTGCTGGCTCCACCGTGTTGATCGGTCCGGTCGACAACGAAGTCGTCTTTGACTGGGAGCCCACGATGGGTGCCGGCGCGGAGTTGCTGGGGTCGCGTGGCACCGACGTACGGTTGGACGAAAGCGACCGACCGACGCGTGACGAGAAGCGGGACGCGTTCCACGGCAAGATGGACGCTCTTGCGGCGGCTCGGGCCGAGATGGCCGCCGAGCGCGGCACCGTTGCCCCCGACGACAGCTAGGCTCCTCGCCCCCGCGCTCACCGTCTGTGGGTTTCGCCGCAAGCTGGGATGAATGAATATGTAAGAGGATGTATTACTATTCTCGACGTGGACGATGTCAGCGCGGCGCTCAGAAACGCTCGGCGCATTGTGGTCAAGGTCGGCTCATCGTCTATCACTGCTCCTCGTGGTGGCATCAACGCGTACCAGTTGCAGGCTTTGTCGACAGTGGTCGCGAAGCGCTGGCAAGACGGGGCGCAGGTGCTGCTGGTGTCTTCAGGGGCCATCGCCGCCGGAATGACCCCGCTTGGGCTGACACGCCGCCCCAAGGACCTTGCCACCCAGCAGGCTGCGGCCAGCGCGGGGCAGGGGAGCCTCATGGCGGCATACACCCAGGCGTTTTCTTTGCACGGCATGAACGTCGGGCAGGTGTTGCTGACCGCCGACGATCTGCACCGTCGCACTCAATACGTCAACGCCTCACGCACACTGGAGCGCTTGCTCGAGCTCGAAGTAGTGCCGGTGGTCAACGAGACCGACGCGGTAGCCACCGACGAGATCCGCTTTGGCGACAACGACCGGCTCGCTGCGCTGGTCGCGAATGTCATTGATGCCGACGCGCTCGTCCTGCTCTCCGATGTCGATGGGCTGTATGACGCTCATCCGCGCGATCCAGCCGCACGTCGAATTCCGGTGGTTAACAACCCGGCCCAGATCGCCCACATCGACACCTCGACGATGACGTCCACCGTGGGCACCGGAGGGATGACGTCGAAGGTGGCAGCAGCCGCGATGGCCACCCAGGAGGGGATCACGGTGCTGCTGACCAGCACTGCTCAAGCGGGCCGGGCGTTGGCGGGGGACCACGTCGGCACCTACTTCGCGCCGACCGGACCCAAGAAGTCGGCGCGTCGGCGTTGGTTGGCGCACGCGGCTACGTCCCAGGGCCGTCTCATACTGGACCAAGGAGCCGTGGCAGCGGTGGTACAGCGGCAGACGTCGCTGCTCCCGGTGGGAGTCACGCGAGTCGAGGGACACTTCTCGGTCGGCGACACCGTGGACCTCTGCAATCCCGACGGTGCCGTGGTCGCTCGCGGGTTAGTCAACTACACCTCCACCGACTTGGTGCCGTTGGTGGGGACTCGGCTGAACACAGGCACCTCTCACCACGCCCGTTCCCGGGTGCCGGGCGCGGCAGCCCAAACGGTGGTCCGGCGCGACGACCTCGTCGTGCTGTGACCCGCACCCAAGACATGGTCAAGCCCACCGATGGAGGATCGCCATGAGCGTTCAAGAACTCGCCAGCATCGACCCGAGCGTCGTTGACGGCGTCCATGAGGTGGCTCGCGGCGCACGCGCGGCCTCACGACGCCTGGCGTTGCTGACTCGTGGTGACAAGGATGCGGCGCTGCTGGCGATGGCCCAAGCGCTGACCGACCATGCAGAGGCCATTGCCGCGGCTAACGCCGAAGATGTGCAGCGAGGTGCCGACGGCGGGATGCCGCAGAACCTGCTCGACCGGTTGACCTTCGGCGTCGATCGCGTCCACGACAGCGCCGACGGTCTACGTTCGGTCGCGGGCTTGGCCGACCCGGTCGGTGAGGTGGTGCGCGGCTCGCGGTTAGCCAACGGGTTGTCGATCCGACAGGTCCGGGTGCCGATGGGGGTGGTGGGCATGATCTACGAGTCGCGGCCCAACGTCACCGTGGACGCCGCAGGTCTGGGCCTGAAGTCCGGCAACGCCGTGATCTTGCGTGGTGGGTCGGCAGCAGCCAGCACCAACGCTGCGGTGGTGGGCGTGCTACGCGATGCCCTGAGCAGCTGCGGGATCTCGCCCAACGCGGTCAATCTGCTCACGACGGGCGGTCGCGACAGCGGTCGGGCCTTGATGACCGCCCGCGGGCTCGTCGACCTGGTCATCCCCCGAGGTGGTGCGGACCTGATCAACACGGTGGTGCGCGAGTCCACGGTGCCCGTCATCGAGACTGGGATCGGCAATTGCCACGTGTATGTCGACTCGGCAGCAGACGTCGACATGGCGGTGCGAATCGTGGTCAATGCCAAGACACACCGCACGTCGGTGTGCAATGCGGCCGAGTCGCTGCTGGTTCACGCCGACATCGCCGACCTGGTGGTGCCCGCGATCATGCGCGAGTTCACCGCAGCCGGCGTGACCGTGCACGGCGACGAGGCGATGGGTCAGTACGCCCAGGCGGCCGACACGGCATACCTGCCCATCACCGACGAGGACGACGACACGGAGTTCCTGTCGCTCGACATCAGCGCCCGAGTGGTGCCCGACCTCGACGCCGCTATAGCGCACGTGCAAGAGCACACCTCGGCGCACTCGGAGGCGATCGTGACGGGGGATCGGGCGTCGAGTGAGCGGTGGATCGCCGAGATCGACGCGGCCGCCGTGTTGGTCAACGCGTCCACCCGCTTCACCGACGGAGGCGAATTTGGCTTCGGTGCCGAGATCGGTATCTCGACCCAAAAGTTGCACGCGCGCGGACCGATGGCCCTGGCCGAGCTCACCAGCACCAAATGGGTTGTCGAAGGCCAGGGTCAGATTCGCTGACCGGCGTGCGCGTACGGGTGATCGCGCCGCATACAGTGGCGCGATGATGTGCTCGACCGAACCCGGAGTGCAGTTATGAGCACCGTGAGCGTGACCCGGTGACGTCGTCGCCGATCGTCGACCGGGTTGTCGAGACACTATTGCCGACCCGCCACGGCACCTTCCGGCTGCTCGGATACCGCGATACCGTCGGCAACGAGCACGCTGCGCTGGTATGCGGCCACTTCGGTGATCCGGGCTCGCTCGATCCCCCGCCTATGGTGAGGCTGCACTCGGAATGCTTGACCGGTGATGCCCTGGGCTCTCGCCGCTGCGATTGCGGTGAACAACTCGACCTCTCCATGGCTCTTATTGCCGAAGCGGGGGCCGGGGCAGTCATTTATGTGCGCGGGCATGAGGGCCGCGGCATCGGCCTGGTCGAAAAGCTCCGGGCGTACGCGCTTCAAGATCAGGGCTACGACACCGTTGACGCCAACACGATGTTGGGTCACCCCGCCGATGCCCGCGACTACGCCGCGGCCGCGGGGATCTTGACCGACCTGGGGTTGCATTCGATCGTGCTGCTCTCGTCGAACCCGGCCAAGCAGGAAGCGATCGAGCCGTTCGGTATTCAGGTGGTCGCCCGGCGCAGTCTGATCGTTGGCGACCGCGCCGAAAACGCGGCATACCTGGCCACTAAGCGGGCCCGGATGAATCACGACGACCCAGAGAACCTCACCCTCTGGGACCGCCTCATCGCCGGATCGGCCCCCGCTCAGGGGGTGTCCTCAGCGGACCGGCTGCTCCTGGACCGATACGGCCCCTTGGTTGCGGCCGGCCCTGACACGGTGATCGCCCAGCTGGCCCAAAGCATGGACGGGTTCATCGCCTCTCGGACGGGTCATTCGCGATTCGTCTCCGGACCCCAGGATCGCGAGCACCTGCACCGGCTGCGTGCGTTGGTCGACGCGGTCATTGTCGGCGCCTCGACCGTGGTTAACGACAACCCGCAACTGACCGTTCGTTCAGTGCCTGGCACCAACCCCACCCGAGTGATCCTGGACCCCACCGGTCGCATACCCGCCGACTCGCTTCTGCTGCGCGACGGCGCGGCCCCGACGCTGTGGGTGCGAGCCGCCGAGCCGGAGGTAGCTGGGGGTGACCCCCAGCCTGACCCGGTGGTCGTTGCATCGCTTGAGGCGGCAGATAACCCCGGGGTGCGGGAGCTGCGCCTGCCTGTGGACGAGGACGGACGGTTCGAGCCCGAGATGGTGTTGAGCGCCCTACGCGAGCACGGGCTGCGCCGCATCCTCGTCGAAGGGGGAGGCGAAACCGTCTCCGCTTTCTTGCGCGCCGGAGTGCTGGATCGACTCTTCCTCACCACCGCCCCTCTGCTGATCGGTGACGGAATCCCGGGGATCAGGTACTACGGGGCCGACTCGCTGCAGGAGGCGCTGCGCCCGACGGTACGGCGCTACGCCCTCGGCGACGATGTCTGCACCGAAATGATGCTCGGCGGTAAGGCCAGCACGTCTACGTGATCGACGCTCATCCGCAATTGGTCGGCGTCGATGTCGCCTAGCCTGCCCGCCAACCACGCGTCGACCTGTTGGCGCTTTTCCCGGTCGTCGGTGGCCCTTCGGGCCGCGCCGGCCCGCTCGGTCAGTAACCGTCGGGTGAGTGCCTCATCGTCGGGACCTAGGCGCCAAGCCGTGGTGGCGAGCTCAACCGTCCAGCCTGCCGCTTCGAAAGCTCGCTCTGCGTGGTGCCAGCCGTCCGGGCCCAGGGTTGAGTCGCCATCAGTGCCAGTATTCCTGGCATCACCGCCCCGCTGATGCCGGTTGAAGAGGTCGGCGACGAGCGTGTCATTCGCGTTTTGTGGGTCGAGCCGGACCTCGCCGGTCACCGAGAGCGACAACAAGGCCCCCTCTGAGCCGGCCACGCACGCACGCACAAGCGAGTCGATCTGGTCGGCGGTCAACAGATCGAGCAGTGCGGAGCAGGTGACCACTCGCGATCGGTGCAGCCGGCCCAATACGATGCCCACTTCCTCGACACCGCCAACGTGGCGGGTGGTGTCAGGGAGCCATTCGTGGCTGCTGGGTCGAGCCTGCGCCAACAACGACGCATCGTGGTCGAGCAGGTTCCAGTCCTGGGCCCAGGCGTGCCCCATCCGCTGCTGCACCTGCGGGCCCAGCCACTCTTGGTTGGCCCCGGTCCCCGCGCCGACGTCGACGAAGGCAATACGACGGGGTATGTCGTCCGACGCGGCAGCGGACGGGCCACGGCTCGTGTCGTGGTCGTGGTCTTCGGGCATCGGGGAGGTGAGATGGGCAGCCAACTGCTCAATGAGCGGGACGCTAGCGGCGCGGGCGAGCTCATCGGCGGCTCGACGGACGGCTAGCCAGCTAGCTTCGATCGGCTCGGGCATCACGCCACCTTGTTCTGGTTAGCGAGCATCATTGGGTCGACCTGTCCATCACGCGCCCGATGATCTCGGCACTGCGGTGCCACGACCCCAATGTGGATCGGCGTTGATACGCGGAGTCGCTCCAGGCCTGGCGCACCGGTGCGGACGTCAGCCACGTGTGGATGGCCTCGGCCCACGCGCTGGGGTCGTCTGTGGGTAAGGCGAGTCCCGGCATAGGACCGGCGGTGTCTTGGCCGCGTAATGTCTCTGCGGCACCGGTGCCTGACCCGACCAATGCAGGTAGCCCGCAGGCGAGGGCTTCGGCCACGACCATCGCGTAGGTCTCCGCCCGCGAGGGCAACAGCAGCACATCGGCTCCCGCCCAGATCGCGGCCATATCCGACCCGTGCGCGGGCCCCTGGACGCTGATCCGCGTCCCCAGTCCCGCCGCAACCACGGCCCGCTCGGTCGTGTTCTTCGCGTCTCCCGTGGGATCAGCGCCCACCCACAGCGCCGTCCACGCCATGTCCCGCACTGCGAGAACCGCAAAAGCTTCGATCAGCAGACGATGATTCTTGCGAGGACTGTAGGCCGCGACGGTCACGAACCGTGGCGGGGTGGTGCCAAGCGCTAGCGGGGCCGGGTCGGTGCCCGGTTCAGCCACGTCGATCCGCTCAATGTCGTATCGCCGGCATAAATCTGCAGCCGCCCATCGGCTGGTGGCGACGATGGCGCTTGCCTCCCGGAGCGCCATGGCCTCGGAGGTTCTGAGCTGGTCTATCTCGCGGGCGCTCAGGCCAGTCTCAGCGGGCAAGGGCAGGTGCACGACCAACACAACGCGTGCCCCGGCCGCGCGGGCTGAATACACAACCTCGGGCGCCGCGCAGCCGATCGCTCCATCGAGCAAGATGGGGTCCGGGCGCGCCTGCCCGGACGGCATCAGAGCGGCTTCGAGCAGACGCAGATCCTCCGTCGAGGGGAAGGGCCACCTGCCGGGGAGCCATTCAATCTCCACGCCCCACTGCGCGGCGATGCGCTCGTTGTAGATCGTTCCGCCGCTAGGACCAGGCAGGTCGGCAGGACTTATGATTCGCGCGCTCGGCTGACCCAGGCGGGGGGCTGTCATCCGCTCAGGTGCCGTCGATCGTGACGGTGTATCCAGCCCACGCGTCCGGATGCTCACGCAGCACGACCTCGATGGAGGTGACGTGCGCGGTGCTATCCAGGGCCTGCAGCGCCGTGGTCATCTGCTGTGCGACGTACCGAGCCAAGACTTCGGTCGTGCTGAGTATGCCGGCGAAGGCAGGGTGATCATCGAGGTTGCGGTACCCCAGGTCAGCGGTGATCGTGGCCAGAGCCGCCGAGGCCGCTCCGATATCCATCACCACCCCATGCTCGTCTAGGTCAGCGCTGCGCATCGTGGCCTCCACGACATACGTCGCGCCGTGCAGTGCTGCAGCTGGCCCGAAGAACGGGTCAGCGAGGCTGTGGGCGATCATCATGTGGTCGCGAACGGTCAGGCTGAACATGTCGCCTCACATTCGGTGTAGCCGGGGTAGTCGATGACTTCTAACCAGCCAGGACGAAGACCCGCGCTGACCTCGGCCAACGTGTGAGGGAGTTGGTCGAAGGGGCTGCGTCCGGTGATGAGGTCGTCGTAGATCGGGCGGTGCAACTGTTCCATGGCCAAGGCCATCCGATCAGCCCGCGTGCGCCTAGCCCGATTCCCGGCCGCCACCGATGAGACCTGACTACAGCGGATGCTGAGGCGTTTCGCGTGAAAGTCGTGACCGAGCGGCACGTCCGGGCTGTTCTGGCCAAACCACGACGCTTCGATGATCTCGCCCTCGTAGGCCAATGCCGACAACCCCAGCGCCAAACCTTCCTGAGTGCCGGAGCAATGGATCACGATGTCGAACTCACCGATGAGATTCCCCGGAGTGGCCCACGAGGCCCCGAGGCTCTGCGCCAGACTTTTGCTGCGAGGGGCCGGATCGACGAGGGTGAAGCGCTGCAGTGGGAACTGGCTCAGCACCATCGCCACGCTTGCTCCGACGAGGCCGCACCCGATCACCGCGATCCGGTCGCCGAAGGCCGGGGCGGTATCCCAGATGACGTTGATTGCTACCTCGAGCACCCCGGCGAGAGCAGCGCGAGCCGAGGGGACCCCGTCGGGCACCAGGGTGAGCGCCTCGCGCGGGACGACATACCGGTCCTGATGTGGATACAGGCAGAACACGCGCCGAGCCAGCAGGTGTCGATCGTGGTCATCGCCGACGGCCGTCACGACGCCAACAGAGAGGTAGCCGTACTTCACTGGCCCTGCGAAGTTCCCCTGTTGAAAGGGTGCCCTCATCGAGGCGCCCACGCTTTCTGGGACGCCACCGGCATACACAAGCGATTCGGTGCCACGACTGATGGCTGAGTGCAGCGCCATCACCAAAACCTGGCCGGGCTCCGGTGAGGCCAGCGGCTCGCTCTGAAGTGCGGCGGTGTGCTGACCTGAGCTCCACAACGCCGTCGCGGTGGTCACTGGTCTCGTTGCAGTCATTGGTCCGCTGTCGTTATTGCCTCGGTGGAGGTAGTGCCCCTGCTCACGCTTGTCGTGCCTCTCGTAGAATCGAGTTATGTCTGCGGCGAGATCACCACGGACGTTCACCGTATACGCGGCCATTGCGGCGGTGGCGTTTGCGGTGGGAGCGGGGGCAGTGTTGGGTATGCCGTACGCGGGCCAGGTCGCTTCGAGTGCGGTGGCGTTCTTGCCCGCGCTGGTGGGTGCCATTTTGCTCGGGGAGGCGTTGCGGCGGCGCGGTGTAGCGGAGCCGGTCGGGGCCGCCGACGTGGTGACCGTGGTTCGGGCGGCGTTGGTGGGGTTGCTGGCGGGGTGGGCCGTATTGCTGTGGATGGGGTCGGTGCCGACGCTCTCTTGGTGGCTCACCGGCATTGCTGCGCTCGCGCTGGCGCTCGACGGCGTCGATGGAGCGGTGGCTCGGGCAGGGGGCAGCGCGACGGCAGCGGGTGCCCGACTGGACGCGGAGACCGACGCGGTGATGATGGCTGTGCTGTCGGTGATCGTGGCCCACCAGGTCGGGCCTTGGATCCTGCTCGCTGGCGGGTTGCGGTATGCCTTTGCCGTGACGTGGAGGCTGCGTTGGAACCGGACGGCCCGTGCTCACTTGGGGCTCCCACCACGAGCGGGCCGACGGTTAGTTGCCGCTGCCTCAGCGGCGGCGCTGGTGGCTGCGACCGCCCCCGTGATACCGATCGCGGGGGTCTGGACGCTCAGTGCGGTGGCGCTCGGACTACTGCTCGTGTCGTTCGGGAGCGATGCCGTCTGGCTGGAGGCGGGTCGCAGCCGCAGAGTCATAAGCGACGTAGTAGGTCGGTCGCCGTTGCAAAGTCGAGTAGATCCGGCCGACATACTCCCCGAGGATGCCCAAGCAGAGCAGTTGCACGGCGCCGACCGCGGCCACGATGACGACCGTTGACGTCCACCCGGCGACCGTGATGTCGAGCATTTTGGCGCTCAGCGCATAGGCCAGCAAGAGCATCGACGCGGCAAACCCGCCGAGGCCGAACCAGGTGGCCATCCGCAGGGGGGCCAACGAAAACCCGGTGAATCCATCCACCGTCATGCGGATCATCTGCGGCAACGGGTACTTCGACGACCCAGCCGCCCGCGCCTCACGGGCGTATCCCACCGTCGTCGAGGGAAAACCGAGTGAGGGAACGACCAGGCGCAACACGCGGTGGGCCTCGGGCAGCGCGTTGACGGCTTGGACGGTGGCTTGCG